>JAUSNA010000019.1 GCA_030645455.1 Candidatus Levyibacteriota bacterium
GTTAAAATTACTTTTAAAAATACTCAAGGGTTCCATAATTTTTTGATTGACGAGTTTGATGTGAAATCAAAAACAATCCCGGTTGACCAAACTGATGAAATCTCATTTATTGCAAATAAAAAGGGTGCGTTCCAGTTCTACTGCAGCGTAGGCAACCACAAAGCAATGGGTATGGTTGGAACGCTAACCGTCAGATAGATTGTCCTAATTTCTTGTTGTTTTATAGAATCGACACAACAATTCGCAACGCTCAGGTTACCATGGAACTCCTCGATAAACTTCTCAATAATATCACTATGTATAGGGTCGTCTTGTACGGCCTTTTAATACTCGCTGCAATTTCAATAGCTTTAGGTTTTGCCGGTCAGCTTGAATACCATGGAGTATCTTTATTAATCTCTCTTTGTATTTTAATTTCGGTTGGGGTAGTTACTAATTATTTTTTTTCGCAAATCTTTAAAGTAACAACAGGCATAGAATCATCACTGATAACCTCCTTAATATTGTTTTTTATTGTATTTCCGGTCAATTCTTTTTCTTCAGGTACAACCGTTGCCCTTATTGGGTTTGTGGCAATTGCTTCCAAATATATTCTGGTTTATAGAAAAAAACATATATTTAACCCTGCTGCACTTGCTGTATTTGTTTTCTTCTACCTTGATAGTGGTGCAGTATGGTGGGTAGCAACGCCTGTTCTTATTGTTCCTACGACAATGCTATGCGTTCTTGTCGTTAGAAAAATTAGAAGATTTACTCTATTCTTCTCGTTTGCAACAACAGCAATTCTTGTCTATCTAATAGTTTCATTGTCAACAAAATTAGTTCTATCCGAAGCTTTTTTTACTCAAATTTTTACCTCATGGCCCTTAATATTTTTTGGCGCAATCATGCTGACAGAACCTGCAACAACTCCACCTACCAGAAAACTACAAATTGTATACGGTGTTCTTGTAGGGTTCCTTTTTTCTTTCCAGCTCAAACTCTTATTTTTTTACCCAACTCCGGAATTTGCACTTATAGTTAGCAATATTTTTTCATTCATAGTCAGCTCTAAATATAGGCTTTACTTAAGACTTAAAAGCAAAACTGAATTAGCTTCAAATATAACTGAAGTTAGCTTCAACAAACCTTCATTTTTTACATTTAAACCAGGTCAATACCTTGAATGGACTCTTCCCATTCTTAAAGCTGATAGTCGTGGCAACAGGAGGTATTTTACTATTGCATCCTCACCAACTGAAAATGAAATTAAGCTAGGTATAAGATTTAATGAACCACCCAGCAGCTTTAAAAAACGTTTGCATGCCCTTGGAAAAAATGACACTGCTACTGCTGGACAGCTTTTGGGAGACTTTACATTGCCTTCCGATACCTCAAAAAAACTGGTATTCATTGCCGGTGGCATTGGGGTAACACCATTTAGAAGTATGATTAAATACTTGCTTGATGTTGGTGAGGAAAGGGATATTGTTTTCTTTTATGCAAACAAGGTAAAAAATGAAATCGCTTATAAAGAACTTTTTGATGAAGCTGTAAAAAAGCTTGGCATTTCTATTGTCTATATACTCTCAGAAGACGAAGAAATTTCAACGGATTGGAAGGGAGAAAAAGGCAGGATTGATAAGAAGATGCTTAAAAAACACGTTTCTGATATTTCAGAAAGGACATTTTACTTATCCGGTCCAAATTCGATGGTTACAAATTACAAAAAATTACTTCGCTCATTAGGAGTTAGATCCTCAGCAATTGTGACTGACTACTTTCCGGGTTTTTGATTTGACAAAATTAACCGTCAGTGACATAGTATGCTTGTGGAAGACGAAAAGAATTTAAAGTCAAAAAGAAGCTCACTATCCCCAGTTGCATTACTTTCTATCATTGGTGCACTTGCTGTTGGGCTTGGAATTCTTGTTATTCTGGCAGGTAAAGGCTGGAAAGTAATTGAAGCACTGGATATGACCTCTCCGCAGCCAACAAATACAATGATCCAGCCAGTTACAGAGGTTTCGGACAATCTTAAAAAAGAAGGTATTTTAGGGGCGTTAAAGTCCTTTGAAATTGACGCATCGAATTTTGTATTTACTCCAAATCAAATAATGGTCAATGAAGGGGACACGGTTCAGATTAATTTTACCAATAGTCAGGGAATCCACAATTTCACAATTGAAGGACTCAATGTTCAGACAAAAACTATTCAAAAGGGAGAGTCGGAGCAAGTCACCTTCACAGCAGGGAAAAAAGGAACATACAATTTTACATGCAAGGTTGGAAACCATGCCGCAATGGGAATGAGCGGCACTCTCATTGTCAACTAATTAACTTTAGACCCTACTCTTTCCTTCAGAACTTCGATTATTTCCTGAAATCTGGTCAAAGCAACTTCAAAAATAGTTCTTTTCTTGCATATTTCCGAAAGTTGTGCCACCTCAACTTGAGTTGGAGAAAGTATTGTTGTCGTCTGTGGGTACATAATAGCTTTAGGATCATTTTGGTGATCAAGACCCAAAGCATGCCCCATTTCATGTGCTAGAGTGTGCAGAAATTCACTTGCGTTAACATCAATATAAATACTGATGCTTTTTTCGCTACCGTCCTGCTCGTAAAGCCCTTCCTCGGGCTTGAATTCCAAAACTTCTTTATAGTCATCAATCGTTTGGTTTAGTTTTTGTGCACCTGCGTTATACTCAAGCGTACTTTGCCCCAATTCCTCTGCCGTTGCGTTAAGAATTGCTGCCTCACTCTTAAGAGATTTTTGCTCTGCCACCAATTTGTCGTATTCTTCCTTTGGAGCTCCACCCTTGCTATTCCAATAGCTGATTTTTTCGTTAAGTGAATTCACTCGATTTTCAAATTCGCTTTGTTTCTTCTTGAACGCGGCAATTTTCGGATCAATCTCTCCTTGTTTTTGCTTAAGATCAGAGTCCAAATCATTAATTTTACTGGTAAGCTCCTGTCTGTCATCGTATACCATATTAATTTTAAGTGCTGCGTCCGGCTTGTACACAAATAATTGTTTTCCCTGTGTGTTACTCCAGATGTTGGCTGCTGCCCTGCTGTCCGCCAGTAGTTCCGCACGTGTCACCTGAAATCTGGAATCAATGCTTCCAATAGTAAATTCAAGCGGCGCATCGCACGGAGAATAGTAAAAAACATTTTTGAAAGCCTCCTCCGATTCTTTTCTAAAAAATATACCAAGTGATGCAAGTCCGAGAATGAGAGCAACAATAACGATGATTTTTTTCATGTAATTGAATTTTAGAATAGAAGTATTAAAGATACAAATAAATAAGAGCTAATGACCAATCTGAAGCACTTCCCTTATAAAAAACAGCGCAAAATATATCGATACCACGCCTAAAAAGAGGCAAATTGTTTCCCAGAAAGCCAGACCCTTCCTATTTTCGTGATGAATTTCAGGAATAAGATCGGACAAAGCGATATACAAAAAGAATCCCGCAGCAATTGATATGAATATCACCGATAAGCCTTCAACTTTAACGCCATAGTAATAAGCAAGAAAAACTCCAACAAATGATGCGCCTGCACTCAAAACATTTACAGACAGAATTTTTTTCCAAGAAAGATTGTGCTTTAACATTATTCCAAAATCTCCGATTTCCTGTGGAATCTCATGCGCTCCAACAGCAAGTGTTGTAACTATACCTGCGGGGATGCTTACAAGGAATGTGGCGGTAATTGCAATTCCGTCTATAAAATTATGAATTGTATCTCCGATGATAAGAAGTGGGATGATGGGCTTCCCTTTTATTAGGTGCTCCTCGTATCCGTGATGATGGAACCAATGGAGAAACCTTTCAAGCAGAAAAAAGAAAAGTATTCCACCCAGAGTATAAACAAAAACCACTTCCAGTCCGTGCCCAACATCTTCAGCTTCGTGCACTGCCTCAGGAAGCAGATCGAAAAATACGGTTCCAAGAAGGGTTCCCGCGGCAAAAGAAGCGAGGAAGTGAGAAAATCTATAGGCTAGGTTCTTTCGTACTAAAAGCAAAATTCCTCCGCTTAGAGAAACAAGACTACCTAAAAGATTAAAAAATAGAATTAGTACTAATAAATTCATCATCAGCTAATGAGTGTCTGACAACTCTTACAAGTTCCGAAATATTCCAATGAGTGAGATTTTACTTTAAAACCTTTGGTTCTTTCAATTTCACGCTCTACCCTATCAATTGAACAATTAGAAATATCATCAATCTTTCCGCACTTCTCGCAAATAGCATGGTGATGATCGTACCTTTTTGCTTCGTAGTAAAATTTCTTTTCCCTAAATTGCAGTCTTTTAACCAAGTCCTTATCTATGAAATTTTCAATGATCCGGTAAATTGTAGCTTGATCAGCGTCCACCTTAAGCTTTATAACTTTCGAAATAATACCGGTAATATCCAAGGGGTGCTCAGAATCCTCCAACACGCTAAGAACCGCAATCCGCGCAGGGGTTACCCGAAGACCTTTACTTCTAATAGCATCCGAAAAGATGTTCATGTGAAAATTATATGCGAATAATTTGCATTAGTCAAGGAGGTCCATTCACATTAACAGACCAATTGCTTGGCCTGTTAATGAAATTGTAGCGTATAGGTTATATACGCTGAGTCTTTTGGTTTCTTAAACGGATACTGAATCGTAAGCGTCCTTAGAAACAAAGCGAGTTAAATTTCTTCCATCGGAAGTTTTTCCCTTTACAGCGTATTTAGTCTGTCCCTTAACTTGGTAAGTGGTTTTCTCTGTAACTTCTGCATCAACTTTGCTTCTTGTTTTAACGTCGTAGAATTGCATTTTCATAAAATTACTCACCTCCTTCTATTAAATGATAGTTCAATTTAAAATAATTTTTAAACTGAAAACATTCAACTATTTTTGTGCTAAATTAGGCTCAAAAATATCAACTTGAACGTACCTTACTAATATGCACGTTCAAATCCCTTTTGTCAAGTACTATTTGAACTTAAAATTACTCTAAGTCGGAAGTTGATATAGTATGAACCCTTAAATACTATTAAAGACATTGAGCTTGTTTTTGAAGCTTCTTCCAATTAAAATAAAGAGTGGCAGTTTGAGCAAATAAATACCGGGGATTAGCTCAGTTGGTAGAGCGCGCGGTTTGGGACCGCGAGGCCGAAGGTTCGAGTCCTTTATCCCCGACATACAATGCCGAAAATAACGGCAAGCTTGGCTATCTTCGTCCGGATAAATAGGAATACCCTTCCAACGTAAGATAGTTTTGCAAAAAAAATAAATTTTATTCAGACAGATATACATCCCCACTCTTTTGTACTAGTTTGACCCTCTTGACTCTTTCATTTGGAAGTGCCTAAGATTATTTATATAAGCGAAAGGAGGTGATATTTATGAAAAGACTTCCAATGATCGCATGGTGGCTTGCTATTATCGGTGCTGTCAACTGGCTTTTAGTCGGACTTGGAGCAGCGATGGGCGGAAACAACTGGAACGTAGTCGAATTAGTATTCGGCTCCTGGCCAGGCCTCGTTAACCTAGTGTATATTCTCGTAGGATTGTCAGGAGTTTGGCTCCTATGGAATGAATTAATGGGTAGCAAGAAGAAATAATATTTTATTCTTGTCCAGAGGATTTATCAGCTAACGCAAAAGCTTTAGTTGAAAAGTGATAGGAAAATATTTTTATAGCTGGCAACAAATATAATGGTAGTTAAATACTTCCAAAATATTTGTTGTTTAGCTATTTTAAGGATGGTATAATAACTTTCTCGCGGGATTAGTTTACCGGTAAAACATCAGATTTCCAATCTGAGGTAAGGAGTTCGATTCTCCTATCCCGCTCACAAATAAAGAGCACCCAAACTTAGCATCATTGCTCATACTCTAAGCAGAACTTTTTTACAAATTTTGAAAAAGATAGGCACCAAACCCTCTCCATCCTCTGCCAAAGCTGCCGCAAATTTTCTGTTTGAAGTAGGTATTCTTTCAAAAACTCCCCGAAGTGGCTTCTACTTTCTTGGAAGTGGAGAGCAATCCGTTGCGGAGCACATCAATCGGACCGTATACATAGGATTCGTACTCGCCTCTCTTCACAAAAACGTGGATATGGCAAAAGTCATGAAGATGTGTCTCTTCCATGATTTGGCTGAGGCAAGAACAAGTGATCTCAACTACGTGCATCAAAAATACGCCGCCTCGGATGAAGAAAGTGCAATAAATGATCTTACCTCAACGCTACCCTTTGGAAATGACATGCTTTCAACTCTTGAAGAATTCCAAAAAAGAGAATCAACTGAAGCAATACTTGCCAAGGATGCCGATAATTTGGAATGGATACTTTCTCTCCGGGAAGAAGAAGACACCGGAAACACACGAGCAGCTACATGGATTCCCTCAGCTGTAAAACGGATTAAAACGGACGTGGCTAAAGATCTGGCAAATCAAATACTTACAACAAAATCAGATGAATGGTGGTTTTCGGATAAAGATGATGAGTGGTGGATAAACCGCTCACAAAAAAAGCGAATTACAAGCAAAAGGTATTAGTCTTCGACCTGCTTTATAAATCGGTAAATACAAAAACATCTCCCGTTATTTCATTCAAAATCCTTGCAGGTGTTGCAGCCAAAGATCCCTCAGATGCCGTAAGTCTACTCCAAGCTGACCTCTTGTTTTCACCACTGATATAAGCGACTGCTTTATTAATTCTACGGAGCATATTCATTGTAGTTGTTACTCTTTGGGAATACGGATTTTTGTCTCCTACATCGTACCCAACAACTAAGTTATTTTCGTTACCATTATCAAAAAGGTCGCGAAACTTTTCAGGATCTTCGGAAAAAGGCATAATTCCCGATATGTGCCCATCCGGCCCCATACCAATAGTTGCAATGATTACCCCATCTTGGTTTTTAGCTAACCAATCAATTAATCCTTCGTTGAAGCGTTGAGCCAGTTCATCCCGTGTTTCATTATTTTTTACCCGCGTGTCAATTACTTGTACTCCTAATGCTTTAGACTTTTTATAAAAATCAGTCTCCATAATTTGAGCCATATTGTTAACCATAGGATCAGAACTATATCTTTCGTCAAGCACGGTTACTGTGGTGCGTGAATTAAGACTCGATGGATTTACCTCAGACAGCAAAGAAAGACTTGAGCCTCCCGATAAAAGTAAAAGCACTTCGCTACCTCTTTTTTTTGTCTCACCAAGTAAGAAATCTAGCTTGTCGCCCGCAAGCTCCGAAAGAGTTTTTTCACTTTCTCTGGGTTTAAAAAATTCAACTGACATAAATAATATAATAGCATAGACTAATAATAGTTTTTGTGATGCAGCAGTGCTACAATAAACTTGATTTAAATGAGCGCAATAAAAGCAAAAAATATCCCGACAGTATTTATAATTTTTGGTGCCACAGGGGACCTAATGGCAAAAAAAATTGCTCCTGCCTTATTCCATCTTTACAGAAACGGTAAATTTCCCAATTTATTTAAAATCATCGCATTCTCAAGAAGAGACATCGGTCTTGAAGGATTTAAAGAACATCTTCGCACAATCCTTGCCAATAAAAAAGGCAAGCAATTTAAGAAAGAAGACATTGAAGCTTTCTTAAATTTTTTTGAGTACCAACAGGGAGATTTTGAGAAAGTAGATGCTTACAATACGCTTGCTTCTTATCTTGGAAATATCGACGGAGAATGGATGGCATGCTCAAATAAACTTTTTTACCTCGCGGTACCACCAAGCAATTACAGGTCTATTGTAGAACATCTCAAAACCTCCGGCTTGACCAAGCCTTGCGGACCAGACGAGGGCTGGACCAGGGTAATAGTTGAAAAACCCTTCGGTAAAAACGCCCAGACGGCACTGGAGCTTGATTTACTGCTTGCTGACTTATTCCAGGAAGAACAAATTTATAGAATTGATCATTATTTAGGTAAAGATATGCTCCAAAACATACTGTCTTTCCGGTTCAACAACGACCTCTTCGAAGACTCCTGGGACAAAGACCATATAGAGAAAATTGAAATCCGTTTTATGGAAAATATAGGCATTGAAGGAAGATCAACATTTTATGACGGTGTTGGAGCGCTGCGTGATGTTGGTCAAAATCACATGCTGCAAATGTTGGCTTTTGTTGCAATGGACCAACCAAAAACATTTACAGCTGGTGATGTGAGAACGCAAAGAGCCGAAATACTCAAAAAATTAAATACTCTTTCGCCTCTTGAAGTTGAAAAGTTAACATACCGCGGTCAGTATATTGGATATAAAGAAGTTGAAGGTGTCTCTCCCAAATCAACAACAGAGACTTATTTCAAAATTGCAGCGTCAATTTCTTCTACCCGTTGGAGCGGAATTCCAATTATTCTAGAGGCAGGGAAAGAACTTGAGCAAAAAAAAGAAATAGTTGTCACTTTCAAACACAGAGAGCCGTGCCTCTGCCCCCCTGGGGTTCATTATAAAAATAAAGTTTTTTTCACCCTAGAGCCCAAGGAAGGTATAACAATAGAATTCTGGTCTAAAAAACCTGGTCATGGATACGAAATGGAAAAGCAAAAACTTTCATTTCTTTTTCGAGACCAACGAAAAAAAGTTCAATATGTTGAGGAATACGAAAGACTACTCCTGGACTGCATAACGGGCAACCAACTTCCATTTGTTTCGACTGATGAAGTCAAGGCCATGTGGAATTTTATTGATCCAATAATTGAAGCTTGGGATAAAAATAAGGTGCAACTTGTTGAATACAAACCCAAAACTAAAAAAGTTATAACTGACTCATTGATAGTTGAAAAAAGACTGCTAGAATAAATTTATGAAAAAAGAAATCGGAATCATCGGACTCGGACGGATGGGCGGGGGGCTTGCGCAAAATCTGATAGATCACAAGTGGAAAGTTGTTGGATACAACAGGACCGAAGCCGTTACTCGCGAACTTGAAAAAGTTGGTCTGACGGGAGCCTTTTCTTTACAGGAGCTTGTAGAAAAACTTCCAAAACCCCGAGTAATAATTCTCATGCTAACCGCAGATGGAGCAAATGATAAAGTACTATTCGACAAAAATGGACTGGCCTCGCTTCTGGAGAAAGGGGACATAGTTATTGATGGGGGAAATTCTTACTACAAGCAAGCAATTGATAGAGGTAAAAAACTTGGGAAGAATGGGATTAAATTTGTTGACGCCGGAATTTCAGGTGGACCGGGAGGAGCAAGAAATGGTGCGTGCTGCATGGTGGGAGGAGACGACCAAATATTTACATACATTGAACCAATTTTTAAAGATATTTCAATTCCAAAAGGCTATATGCACTTTACAGGTGTTGGCGCAGGACATTTTGTAAAAATGGTTCATAACGGAATTGAATACGGCATGATGCAGTCAATAGCCGAGGGATTTGAAATCATGAATAAATCCCCTTTCAAACTCAATTTGATAGATGTCGCAGAGATTTATCAGCACGGAAGCGTTGTAACAAGTAGACTTGTTGGCTGGCTGCAGGATGCTTTCAAAAAATACGGACAAGAACTTGAGGACGTATCGGGTTCAGTTGGCTTTACCGGAGAAGGTGAATGGACGGCTGCAACCGCGCGGGAATTTAAAGTACCTGCAAAGATAATAGAGGAAAGTTTCAAATTTAGAGTCGCCTCTCAAAAGAAACCAAGCTTTACAGGGAAATTACTGACAGGCATGCGCAACCAATTTGGCCATCATTCTATCGAAAAGGGTAAAATGACCTAGCGCTTTTTCTTCTAAATTTACATTCATCAATTAATCCTGTAAAATATAGGCTGTACATGCCAAAAGGGCTTCTTGCCCTCGTAGCTCAATGGATAGAGCACATCGGTTCTAACGATTAGGTTGAGGGTTCGAGTCCCCCCGAGGGCACACAGATTGTCATTGCAAGCATCGCAAAGCAATCTTTATTTGATAACTAAAATTTGGTAATTATTAATTATCAGCATGGTGGATGTAGTTCAACAGTAGAACGCCGGTTTGTGGAACCGGAGGTCGCGGGGGCGGCACCCGTCTTCCACCCATATGTCAGCTATAAGCTTCGAAGTAAAACTTTTCAAAATAAAAGATTGGACAATCCTTCATCTTCCGAGTGAGCAAAGCGCAAAACTTCCATCTCGTGGTATGACAATGGTTAAAGGCTCCCTGAATGGAATCTCTTTTAAGACTCTGCTTGAACCAGACGGGAAATATAGTTCTGGTCTGCAACCAAGTCATTGGTTCCAGCCTGACAAGAAACTTCTTGAGGAAGCTAAAGCTTCTGCAGGTGATATCGTTAAAGTGGAACTTGAATCCACAAAGGAGTGGATCGATCCTGAAGTTCCTCAAGATATTAAAGAGGCACTCAAAACCTCAGCAAAAGCCCAAGATTTATGGAATGACATAACGCCAATTGCCAGATGGGATTGGGTCAGATGGATACGTGCTGTCAAAACCCCCGAAACCCGCGAAAAACACCTAGAAGTGATGCTGGATAAGCTCAATAAAGGGATGCGTAGACCGTGCTGTTTTAACCGGAACTTATGTTCTGAACCCTACGTATCACATAATTGGATACTTCTTACACCAACAGCAAATACTTTTTTATAGAATAGTGAACATTGTCCTCGAGTAGAACTGTTCTGCATGTTAAAGGCGACCGACAGGCTAAAAGAAGTTGAACCTAATAAACGAACAGTTATTCTCATCCTTTTCAGCAGGAATTACTACTTCTGATGCAGGTTTTAATGTTCCTATTTGTATTTGAGCTTTCTGCGCTTCGGTTAGAGTAGGCGTTGGAGCAGGTCCCACAAGATTTTGTGTATCATTTTTTCCACCAAATATACTTGCGAAGAAAGTAATTATTTTT
>JAUSNA010000009.1 GCA_030645455.1 Candidatus Levyibacteriota bacterium
TCTTTTTCGATTGTAACAGGAGTTATTCCATGATCTTTGTTGTATTGAAGTTGATATTCCCGTCTTCTATTTACTTCAGAAATCGCATTTTCCATGGACCCCGTTACGTTATCCGCATACAAAATAACATGAGAGTCCACTCTTCTTGCGCCTCTTCCCATGATTTGTATAAGGCTGCTTCTGGAGCGCAAAAAACCTTCTTTATCAGCATCCAGTATTGCCACGAGCCCTACTTCAGGAAGATCAAGCCCCTCACGCAGAAGATTGATACCAACCAATACGTCATAAACACCAGCTCTCAAATCATCCAATATATCCTGACGGGAAAGCGTGTCTACGTCTGAATGAAGATAATTTACCTTAATACCTTTTTCTTCCAGAAATGTTGTCAAATCCTCTGACATCCTTTTGGTAAGTGTATTTACCAAAACTCTTTCATTTTTCTTTACAATTTTTTCAATTTCTATGATCAAATCCTGTATTTGTCCCTCCGACTTTCTTATTTCAATTTCAGGATCAACAACTCCTGTGGGTCGGATTAATTGCTCGGCAACGTGATCCTTTCCCGATTTTTCAAGCTCATATTCGCTGGGGGTCGCGGACATATAAATTGTTTTTTTTATTTTTGTCCAGAATTCCTCCGATTTGAGAGGTCTATTGTCATAGGCGGCAGGAAGTCTAAATCCATAATCGATAAGCGTCGATTTGCGGGCACGGTCTCCGTTATACATCCCTCTAATTTGAGGTATCGTCATATGTGACTCGTCAAGAACGAGTAACCAATCCTTTGATACCGAATTAAAAAATTCCAATAATGAATACGGCGGATCGCCTGGTTTTCTGCCGTCAAAGTACCGGGAGTAATTTTCAATTCCATTGACATACCCCAGCTCCTTTATCATTTTGAGATCATATTCCGTGCGCTGACGGATGCGCTGCGCCTCAACCAACTTTCCTTCTTTCTCAAATTTCCCTACATGCTCGGCCAAATCACGTCTTATCTGCCCAAAAACATTTTCATATGTTGCAGCGTCGGTAACATAGTGCTTCGCAGGATAAATAATGACATCATTTCTTTCCTCTATAACATCCCCCGTTAAAGGGTCAACTTGTTCAATTTTTTGGATGAACTCCCCGTTGAAAGTAATCCTAAATGATTTATCCTCGTAACCGGGGATTACCTCAACAATATCTCCCCTCACCCTAAATGAACTTCTCTTAAAATTGAAATCATTCCGCTGATACATCAAATCCAACAGTCTATCAATTATTGAATTTCTGGATATTTTTTCACCCTTTGCTACATGGAGTGTGAGCTTGCCGTATTCATCAGGTGAACCAAGATTGTAGATGCAAGAAACGGAAGCAACGATAATTGTGTCCGGTCTTGTCATCAAATTTGTAGTTGCCGCAAGACGTAATTTATCAATTTCATCATTGATTTCCGTTTCTTTCGCGATATACGTGTCCGTTGTCGGGATATACGCCTCGGGTTGATAATAGTCGTAGTAACTAACAAAGTAACTAACGGCATTGTTGGGGAAAAAATCACGAAGTTCTTGATAGAGCTGGGCAGCAAGCGTTTTGTTGTGGGACATAACAAGGGTTGGACGGCCGTAATTTTTTATAACGTTGGCTATCGTGTATGTTTTTCCACTACCTGTTACCCCAAGTAAAACCTGATTATCCACTCCTTTCTCCAAACCGTCGGTAAGTTTTTTAATTGCCGTCGGCTGATCTCCGGTTGGTTGATATTTTGAAACGAGGTCAAACATATGATCTATAAGTATAGCATAATTTTGAGGCTATATCACAAACAAGATTTGATTATACTTGAAGTTGATATAGTTAGTAGTACTTTGTCCGACTTGACGGCTTCTAGTATTTTTCGTATATTTTTAGTATAGATTTTCGATAAAATATACTAATTTTTTCAGCATTATGACAGCAGTTTTATACAGACGTGAAAGAGAACTTTTAACTTTCATCTGGCAGTTCCAGGAGAGAAATGGGTACTCACCCACTCTTCGGGAAATGGCAGATGCCATGAATAGACGCGCACCCTCTACAATTCACTCTCTGATCCGAGGCCTTGTGGATAAAGGGTACGTGCAAAAAGTTGATGGGAATATGCGCACCCTCAAGATCCTTAAAAAGGAGCAACTTGGCGCACTTATCGGTGAAAAGATGAGGGGAATGGGAACGACCCTCTCACTCCCTCTTATGGGTTTTATCGCAGCAGGCGCACCCCTAGAGCCACACACGGATCCTGAAGCTTCCTTAGATATCGCTTCATCAATGATATCCGGAAAAAGAACTGCATATGCATTGCAGGTAAAAGGCAACTCAATGATAGAAGATGGAATTTTTGACGGGGACTTTGTTGTTGTTGAAAAAACGGATGTATGCAATGAGGGGGACATCGTAGTTGCTCTCGTTGATGAAAGCCTGGCAACACTCAAGCGATTTTACAAAAAAGACGGTCGGATAGTTCTTATGCCTTCAAATAACGAAATGGATCCAATATATCCAACAGAGTGCAGAATTCAAGGTGTAGTAACTGGACTAGTGAGAAAATTTGCTAACTAGAGAACTTTATCTTACCTCTTTAATTGCTTCTTTAATTTCCTTATAGGAAGTTGCCTTTTCTTTCGTTTTTTTATTTTGAAGTTTATGCTTAATTACCTCAAAAAACATAGGAAGTAGCGAAACAAAAATTATTATATAAATAGCGTACTCGAAGTTATTTTTGACAATGGGTAAATTGCCAAAAAAGTAACCCGCAAGGACAAGACTTGTTACCCAAACACATGCACCAATAATATTGTACGTTAAAAACACGCTGTATCTCATTTTGCCTATCCCGGCAACGAAAGGTGCAAAGGTTCTTACAATTGGCACAAATCGTGCAATTATAATCGTTTTTCCACCATATTTTTCATAGAATGCTTCGGTCTTTAGTAGATATTTCTTATTAAATATCTTCGAATTCTCTTTACTAAAAACCTTAGCTCCAAGCTTATTTCCAAGCCAATAATTGGCGGTGTCTCCTAATATTGCAGCGGCCAACAAAACCACATACACAACTACTATGTTTAGGTGTCCAATTGCCGCAAAAGCGCCGACTATGAAAAGTAGAGAATCACCTGGAAGAAATGGGGTGACAACAAAACCGGTTTCGGCAAAGATTACAAGAAAAAGGATTACATAAGTCCATACACCGAAAATAGCAATAATTTGCGTGAGATAATCTCCAAGATGTAAAAAGATGTCAATAATATCCATTTCAAAATTCTATCAAGAGTAACTGGTAAATAGCAAACAGATAACCTACAATACTAAAATGAATAGCAAGGGAACTTTGTACATTGTAGCAACACCAATAGGAAATTTACAAGACATAACGCTAAGAGCACTTGAAGTGTTAAGAACTGTTCACACAATCGTCTGTGAGGACACGAGAGTCACCTCAGTGTTACTCAATAAATTTGATATAAAAAAACCGCTTATACCTCTTAATGAATTCAATGAAGAGCAGGTGGTCTACGGAATTTTGAAGCAACTTGAAACCCAAGATGTAGCGCTTGTTTCCGATGCCGGAACTCCTCTTATCTCTGACCCGGGGTTTAGACTTGTCAATTCCGCAAGGAAAAATGGAATTGCTGTTATTCCGATTCCCGGCCCATCTGCGCTCATAGCGGCACTCAGCGCTTCAGGGCTTCCTACAGACAAGTTCAGTTTTTTGGGATTTCTTTCTAAATCCAAAACTAAAAACCTTAAATTATTGGAGCAGTACCAAAAACTCGAAACAACGGTTATTTTATATGAGTCTCCTCACCGTATACTCCCAACTTTGGAAGTAATAGCGGAGGTATTCGGGGACATTGAAATTACTATAGCCCGTGAACTAACAAAAATATACGAAGAGATAATTACAAATACTGCATCTTCTTTTATAGAACGGTATAAGAATGCGCCTCCTAAAGGTGAAATAGTGGTCCTCTTCTCAACCAAACATTAACCAATAATCATTACGATAGCTTGCTCTTTGTGAGCTCCTGCTCAATAGCAAGAAGTCTATTGTATTTTATGATTCTCTCCCGGGCGGGCGCTCCAAATTTTACATAATCAGCATCCACAGCAACTGCAAAATCAGCTATGAAATCGTCATCGGTTTCACCGCTTCTGGCACTTACTATAATTTTTAATTGCTTAAAACGCG
Organism: Candidatus Levyibacteriota bacterium; assembly: GCA_030645455.1. Lineage (GTDB taxonomy): Bacteria > Patescibacteriota > Microgenomatia > Levybacterales > GWA1-39-11 > JAUSNA01. The sequence continues at coordinate 4,223 of JAUSNA010000009.1, forward strand.
CAATTTCAGCAACAGCCAATGCTTCAGTAACGGTCCCTATCTGATTTGGCTTTATAACTATTGCGCTAAGAACATTATTATTAAGCGCTGACTGTAATCTGTATGGATTGGTGCTTGTGATGTCATCACCGACAATTAAAGCCTTTGAGGCAAAGGACGTATACATTTTTTTCCAGCCATCCCAGTCGTCCTCAGCAAAGGGATCTTCAAAATAGACGAGGGAAAAATCATTGAGCAATCCCTGATAAATTTCAATAAGATCATCTTGATCAAGCTGTCCATTCTTGTCCTTTATTGTATATTTTTTACTGGACAAAAAAGCGTTTGCAGCAATATCAACCCCCAAAAAAACATCCCTCAAAAAAGCGTAAGGCGTTCTTTCAATAACGACCCTAATGGTTTTAAAAGCATCGGCATTTGTTGCATAAGAAGGAGCAAACCCGCCATCGTCTGCGTTCAGAACCGATTGATTGTTGTCTATTAGATACTCCCTTAATTTCTTATAAACAGTTATTCCGATCTCCATCGACTCGGAAAGAGTATGGGAAGAAGCCGGAATAAGCAAAAACTGCTGAAAATTCAAGTTATTATTAGCGTGCTTGCCACCCTCGATGAGATTGAACATTGGGCTCGGGATCTTGTGCTCTTTATTTTCCCTGGAAATAAATTGCCGGATGTATAAAGACAAAGGAAGAAGGGAACTTTTGGCAGCAGCTTTACAAACAGCTTGAGAAACAGACAATATACTATTCCCCCCTAATTTTATCTTGTTCTGCGTTCCATCAAGCTCTATCATCAACTTGTCAATTTCTTGCTGTTCTGAGGCCTCCATACCTGTAAGTTTTTGTGCTATTTCACGATTCACAACATCAACAGCTTTAAGCACTCCCATTCCAAAATATCTATTCGGATCGTTATCTCTAAGATGCTGCGCCTCATAAGTGCCCTTCGTTGCACCGGTCGGGACAGAGGATTTTGCGACAGTTCCATCTGTAAGCACGACCGTAGTCTCAATTGTCGGATTTCCCCGTGTATCGAATATCTCGCGCGCAACAATTTGTTCAATTTTTGACATTTTAGTTATTTATGATACAAGCATACTACCTCTTTTTATTTCACCGGTTGTCGCATTAAGACTAATAACGTCTCCTGTTGAATACAAAAATCTATCATTTTTTTTAATTACAATTGGTATCCCAAAATTCCTAAGAATGTGAACAATTTCAGGATGCGGATCTTCTTCGATAATAAGCCCTTTTGCTTTTTTCACTGCATCAAGCATGCTCTTGTCTAATTTTTTCACCATAATTATTTCATCATTTGAAATAATTCCCGATTTACTTTTGTCATCAATTACTCTCAATCTCCCGATAGTAACTCCCGGATGAACGGTAACGTTTTGAATAAGGGAATGGTATGTGTCATTGTATGTGGTCATTTCCGAGGGTGGCAAAATTTTCGTAACCAAAAAATCTCTACCGTATTTTCCCCAATACAAAACTTGCGGTAAGTAAAATGCCTTCTCTGAAGCATGAGCATAAGTAAGCAATTGTTTTATGTCTGAGGGTGTAAGTGCAAATTTGTTCCCACCTTCAAAAATTTGACCATGGGTGAGCGCATTTGAATGTTTGTTATAGCGGAACTTCACCATTGAATGTGCCTCAATTTCAAATTCACCTTTCTCTTTACCCGCGGTTGCAATTGTTCCTGTTAGAGAAAAAGGTATTTCAGGCGCAACTAGCAAACAAGCCGAAAATGTGTCGTGGTTATTATGATGAATTGTATGCTTTCCCAAATATTCAGGTGAAAAGAGATGAGCATATGCAATCCTTATATGTTCAACCAGCACCGATTCCCCATGCAGTCCATTCCACAACCCGCTTCCAACGAGTTTTCCGTCCTTAAAATAATATGCACACAGAGTAACACTCTTAAAGTCCAGTTGCTCCATATAGCTAAATATGGGCTCAAAAATGGTGCTGCTTATTGTAGCGTGTGTAATGATCTTTCTTATATATTTTGCTACCTGATAAATGGAGTCGTGTCTATCGTGGTTGATACTTCCCAAAAGATGTTTTATCTGCTGAGACAAATTGTTCTCATCCAAAAAAGTGGAAAAAGCGTAGGGCGTGACAACTATCCTATGCAGTATGGTAACGTCGTTATGCGCCAACTCCCCAAGTCCCGCAATCTCCGGACCGACAATATCTTTATCCTCAAGCCTCAACTTATTATTCCACACTACTAAATCTGTTGGCAGTAACATACTTCAATTGTGTCTAATTTGGAAAGTAATTGCAAGGGCTTACGAGGCTAACTGCTCCTTGAACCAATCAACCCAGGGGTTAATAGCGGGATTTTGCTCGTATAAAAGACCCAAATACAGTGTCAGATAGCAACCATAGGCAAGAATTGTTATGAAATCAACATATTTTGTCGACCCTTCAGATGTAATGTCATGTACAACGTGGTTGTTTTTTCTAATTACGTCAGCAGTAAGCCCCATTCTCTTCCTTATTTTGTCCGAATAATTATGAGACATAATCAAAATAAATTGAAGGTTTGTGGGATGAGGAAATTGGAGTCCTTCCATTAAATGGTGGTTGAGATCCGGAACGAGAAAAAATGAAGAAAATGCTTTACTCGTCTCGTTGAATTGATTTCGCAATATCTGTGCGTTGCCTGAAAGATGCTCTGCAGCGATAATTATTGGTACCTTTCCTAAATATTTTTCCGCATCTTTCAATGCCCAGTTCTTTATTTCTTCGCGTCTTTTTTTCAAAACACCAATTGCCTCTTGAATTTGCTCTGAGGTAACCTCGTAAATTCCCGCCTTACTTAGAAGCCCCAATAATCCGATGATAGTATATCCATTCCCAAGCCTCGGCACACCCGCAGGATTGAGTGCTCCGTCAAATATATAAGAAGGAACATTGTTAACCTTTGCAAATTCGGCCAAAGGACCTCCTTTTGTGAGGATTAGCATTTTTGCACCCATTTCCTTTGCTTCGTGAGCACAAGAGAGTACTTCTTCAGTTGTTCCGGAATAACTTGTAAGTACTACCAGAGAATTTCCACCCACAAACTTTGGAAGATGATAGTCACTGACGTATTCCGTAGGATACCTATTATTCTCGCCTGCTAACGCTTTAAAGACCAGTGCCCCGTAAATTGAAGCCCCCATGCCGCAAAAAACAATATTTGAAACCTCTTTATAGTCTACCGGCACCTCAACGTGCTGAACTTGCTCCCAGGCAGCTTCCATTTGCTCAGCCATTTTCTCCGTTGACCCTAAAGTATCCTGCGGATCCAGTTTTTTAATCTCATCGATGTTATTTAAATCAATCATATATCTCCTCGCTCCATTCTTCTTACCTCATCTGTTTGATCACCGCGGGCATATTTGTCTTCGATCCTCCAGGTAGTGCTTCCGTCTTCAGGCATTGACACCTCAAAGACATCCATTCTTGTTTTTCCTTTGTGCCGGTGTCTCTGACCTACTTTTGTAGTATAACCACAATCGTATTCAAGTGGAAACTCATCCAGCTCACGATCAGTTTTTTCCATAACCATATCGCACTCACCATACGACATGTAGTAGCTTTCAACTTTTACAGCGTGAGCCTGCAACGAAAGCCAGCCGTCTTTTTCAAGATGCAATATTTTCATCGCTATCGGATCGCCCTCATTTTTTTTAGAAAAAATCGGTTCATTACCCCACGGCTTACTGTGATCAACCACTACAAAGGGCTCAGCTGCAAAATTCGCTCTGTCAACAGGTTCACTTGGATTACGCTCAGAACCCTCTATAATTCTTGTTTTTCCATCTGTTTCGATGCCATACTTTTCTCCTGAATGAATCCGAAACCCAACGGCATATTCCATTGGAAATCTTTTCATTTCACCATCTTTATCTTCCAAAATTATTGTCGCTTTTCCATCTTTCAACGTAAGAATTCTAAACCTGTCACTTGTATTCACTGGTATCTGTTTGCCCTCATTCACTTGAAGCTCTTTTCCGATGTAATTAACAGTGGGAGGTGTCCATGTAACAATTTTCCCCCATTCGACCTCTTCCTCCAATCGAAAAGGATCGTTAACAAATGTTGAAGCGTCGTATTCAAACTTGTGATTTTCGTAATCGGATGCTGATTGAGCAGTTGTAGGTTTATCCATCTTAGTTGCTGAATATTAAATTATTTGTCCATTGCGGCAGCTCGTTCAAGTCTTCGTTGCTCGTCAGACTGGTCGGGTCTTTCATAATCATCCTGAATTCTCCAAGTCTTGCCACCTTCGGGTGTTCCTACTTCAAATAGATCGCAATCGGTAATACCCGTGTGTCTATGCCTTTGTCCTACACTCACTGTATATCCTTTTCCGTGCTGTATTGGGAATAAAACAAGCTCTCTTTGAGTATTTTCCATCTCCATATTACAATCCCCATTGAGCATCCAATAGCTTTCACGGCGGGATCGGTGCGCGTGTTCGGAAAAACGGTCTCCTGCATTAATGTGGTGGATTTTGGCCATCAAGGGGTCGTCTTCTTTTCCGAAATGCAACTCATAACCCCATGGCTTTCCTATCCTGAGAACATATTCTTCATAATGAAAATGGTCTCTATGTACATCCCCATCCCATGGGTCAGCCATGGCAGATTCTATTATCCGAGATGCATTTTCAGCTACAATAAAATACCGCTGCCCCTTATGTATCCTATATCCCAAGTTGTTCTCCATCCTCTTCTCTATCATGTTCCCCTCCTCATCATCCATGTGTATTGTGGCAAGCCCGTCCCTAAAAATAAAAATGCGGAATCTATCACTTACTTCCTCTTCTGTTTTCCCTCCTTCAACAAACTGCATCTCAGATCCAACGTATGGCAAGCCCTGTGGCGTCCACACTACCCTTTCTCCCCAGCTATTTGAAGAAGTTTTGAAAAATGGTTCAGTTGAAAATGTCGCCGGATCGAAATACTTAGCAGCCTCAGAGTAGGAAAGTTCGTCTATGTTAGAATCATGATCACTCATATTAAGTATATTTTTATCATGTATTCAAAATCTTTACAAGACTATATCAAATCCGCTAAAAGTGTTTGGAAATATTTATTTTGCAGGTCGAATTAGGTAACTAGGGAGTTTATGAGTGTCACCAGCTCATCCCTTTTTTCCTCCATTTCCGCTTTTTCGTAAGATTCAACATTGAGTCTTAGGAGAGGTTCTGTATTTGAGGTTCTTACAGAAAGCCTCCAAGTAGGATAAGATATCGCCACCCCATCCATTGTTTCAATCTGCCCATCGTTATATTTTTCCGTGATCGCACTAAGAATTTCAGGAGCATTAGTTACTTTAAAATTAAATTCACCGGATTCAAAACTCCTCCTATATTTTTCCACAACTTCTGAAAAAGACTTATTCTCCTCAGTCAAAACCTTGAGTACCGTCAATATCATAGGCATCTGACTTTCAGCATTTCCAGTGTCTCTAAAAAAATAATGACCCGAAGATTCTCCGGCAAAAATGCCTCCGCTTGTATGTAATCCTTCGGTAATATAAGCATGTCCTACTTTAGTAACCATCATTAACCCTCCGCTTTCTTCAATTATTTTCTTTGGCGTAAGGAGATATCTAATATCAACAAGCACTTGCTCTCCCGGGTGATCTTTCAAAAGTTCTTTTGCCACTATTGAAGTGATAATTGTAGGTGGCACTATTTGTCCCTTCTCGTCAATAAAAAACAATCTATCTCCGTCACCGTCCGGCGCAAGACCTAAATCCGCTCCTTCATCAATAACTCTTTTTTGCAGATCAACCAGAGTTTCTGATTGTAGAGGATCTGGTTGGTGAGCAGGAAATGTCCCATCAAGCTCGAAATTCATTTTAATAAGATCCGCCTCAACTTTATCAAAGATTGTCTTTATGTATTGAGCTCCCATTGCATTGGCAGTATCGGCAACTATTTTAAATCTTTTTAATTTAGGATTTCCGACAATTCTTAAGGCATTTTCAATTTCATCCTCCAAAAATCCCTCCTTCTTCTCAACAGTTCCCCCCTCAATTGGTGGCACACTTTCCCCATTGAGAGCCATTCTCTTTATATCTTCAAGACCCTGAGATTTCCCTATTTTTATGAGCCCTCCTGGACTATTTTTTACAATCTTAATTCCATTCCACTCTTTAGGATTGTGTGAGGCAGTCACTTGAAAACCAGCTTCATATCCATAATTGCTTACACAAAAATAAAATGTTGGAGTTGAAACAATACCAATATCAATAACATGCGCTCCCAGATTTACAAGTGTCTCAATAGCGACTTTGGTAAGTGATGGGGAGGAGGTTCTCATGTCCGTTCCGACAACCAAAGTCAAAGGTTGATCCTCAGGCTTTCCCTCGTGCAAAAATTTGTATATAGCCTTAACAATAGGAACGATAGATTCTTCATCCATCTCTGTTGGATAAACTGCTCTAATATCGTACCCTTTAAAAATATGCTCAGGAATATTCATGCTAATTACTATATTTGTTTGGAAACCTCTTGTCCCGACATTATTCTGACAGTCTCAACTATAAGTGAGACAATATTAAGATGTCAAGGTGTTTTGACAGATCTACGGGGAGCTTACCGGTTTTTAATTTGATTTCTGCATCCTGCAGTTTTTTATAAAATAACAATAAAGAATTCTTTGTCCACATTTTTCCTTGCCTTTCCAATTTAGACTTCATCCAGGGCGGCATTTTCGCAATTTCGGAAGTTTCACCACCACTCGCAAGAACAACTAAAAGCCTTACTCTTTTAAGAAGTGAAAAAAGGAGTTGCTCCGGCGCGTATGTTTTGAGCAATTCTTGATAAAGTCCAAAAACTTGCTTCTTTTGAGAAGGTACAAGAGTATCAAGAAACTGGAAATAATACGTTGGAAGCGCAAATTCTTGGATATTTATATTTTTTAGACTATTTGTTGTTGTTTTAAGCAGCTTCTTATCTTCCCACAAGACAAGAAGCGTTTCAGAACTTGCAGTATTAAGAAAAGAAATAAATTCCTTCTTCTTACTACTTCTTGAAAGAAGATTTTCAACAACTACCGCTTTTTTTTCTGAAAATAACCCCCTGGAAAGAAGGCTTTCCTCAAGTGTCGTAATAGCTACACTCTTCCCATCAAAAATTGATAATTTAGTTCCCTCAAGCAATTCGCTTAAGTATTTCCTTGAAGTTGTTATATCATCCCCATGAAGCAAATATTTCATAATTTAATGGTTAATGGACAATGGCTAACGGTTAAGAACTTTTAATCATCAACCCAGCATCATATTAACAAAGCTCCATTCTTTTTAAAAGAACACTTTTACAACATCTACGATAAGCTGTTTGGTAATTTCGGGGTTAACCTCTTTTTTTGGTACTATGAGATTGGTGAATTGAGTAATTTTTTCGGTTGCTATCCCCTTTACGGCTTCGAGTAGTGGCTCACCTTTTGTTTTTTCCATTTCCTCAGAAATTGTATAGTATTGCGTCTGACGTCCATCTTTCACGAACGAGAAAATATCAAATGCTCCACCCCCTTGAGAATTTAAAAGAAAAGGTGTTATTGCTACAATTTTATCTTTATCCTTATTCCAAAAATTTTCATAGGTTATCTTGTAGTAATTGGCTATTACACTCTCTGATAATTTTTTACTATCCCAACCCGTCTCGGTAATAAATACCGGCTTTTTATTTACGGTATAAGAATTTATAAGCTTGTACTCGAATTGATAGGTAGTCACACCCTCAACTTTATTTTGAAGAGGAGGTGCCGTAAAACCGGGATTTGGATACGAGTGAGATGAAAAGGCATCAATTTTATTAAATATTTCCTCGTTATACGCGGCCATTTCCCTTATATAAATAAGGTTGTCCATATACTTTACGCGGTCATTTGGGGAGGCGTTATCGAGTCCTCCCATGATTATGTAAAAATTCGGATTTCTATCCTTAAAGACTTCAACAGCATATGAAAGCATGTCTGCATACTCACGGGGATTCGGAGCCTCACCACCCCATTCATCAAACCTATTCATCTCGTTATAAACGATGATATACCTGTTCTCAACAGGCCAATTTAAGGAATTTAAAAAATTGGCAAAATCCAATATTTCCGTAGTTGTTGGCTTTGCCCAAACCGCGGTATTCTCAATATCTGCTTGGGTTGCCAGCCTGACAATTGGAATCAACTTCAACTTCTTCGCCTCATCCATAAAGATCTGCCACTTCTCCATATCCTTGTCTCCCGCCTGAATCGGTATTGTTACATAACCCCATTCGCCATCCTTTGAATTTACTAAATGTGCCGCCTGCGAAAGTTCACTCGGAAAAAGAATATGAATACCATTAAAGTTATTTGGACGGGACAATGGATCAAATAGAGCATAAGACTTCGTAGGAATTGCCAGAAAAATTACACTAAAAAACAAAAAGAAGAAAAACTTACTCATTATCTTATAATATAGGAATTTCGGGTAAAGGTCAAATGCTTGCAGCCAAAAAAACAGAGAACATTAAAAAATATTAACTCTTCCTGAAAATATTACTTCTTTTTTCCGGAGGACGTATGCTTTGAGGGTAAATACCAAAGGATAACTCCACCTACGGCAAAAAGTGCACCAGTCAGCTGACTGCTTTCATTTGCGAATTGAGAGAATTGCGGATAGAAATAAATAATAACTCCAACTACTACGAGAACCAGGGCAAGGTTTCTTTTGTTCATGAAATTAGCGTATCACCACTTTTTAATATCTGTCAATAGTCAAAAAACTAGAATCTAAAGCATGAATCAAGAATTGAGGTATAATTATTTTTCAATGAAATTCAATTGGCAGGATTTACCAAAACCTTTTTTTGCACTCGCTCCCATGGAAGGAGGAACAGACACTGTCTTTAGGCAAGTAGTTAATCTATGCGGTAGACCTGATGTTGCTTTTACCGAATTTACCAACTGCGAGGGCTTACTTTCAAAAGGCCGTGAAGAGGTGGGAAAGAGGCTAATTTATAGCCAAAAAGAAAAACCATTGATCGCACAGATTTGGGGAATAAGGCCTCAATCATTCTTTGAGGTTTCAAAGCTTCTTGTTGAAATGGGTTTTGATGGAATAGACATCAACATGGGATGCCCGGAGAGGAATGTGGTTGCCAACGGTTGCTGCGCAGGACTCATTGAAAATCCGGATCTTGCAAAAGAAATTATTAAAGCCACCCGAGAAGGTGCTGCAGATCTTCCCGTGAGTGTTAAAACCCGTATTGGATTAAAAGACATTCAAACCGAAAAGTGGATTGGTTTTTTACTCAACCAGAATCTAGATGCTTTAACAATCCATTTTAGGACTCAAAAAGAAATGTCACTCGTCCCTGCACACTGGGAAGAGGCTGAAAATGTAGTCAAACTTCGCGATGAGATAAGTAAAAAAACGGTGCTTATCGGAAACGGAGATGTAGAAAGCAAGGCTCAAGGAGAAGAGCTTGCCCAAAAATACGCACTTGATGGAATTATGATAGGACGCGGAGTTTTTCATAATCCGTATGTATTTAATGAATCTGTTTCCTACGGGTCACAAACCAAAGAGGAACGGACAGCACTGCTTCAACGGCATCTCGACCTTTTTGAGCAGACCTGGAAAGAAGTGCACCCTATCTCGGAAAGAGGTTATGGCAAGAGCTACCCGCCTCTTAAAAGGTTTTTCAAGATTTATATTTCAGGATTTGAAGGAGCTGCAGAGCTAAGAGAAAAACTTATGCTAACGGAAAATATAGAGGAGGCAAAAACTATTCTTTCAAAAAGTTAGACTTCATCAATTCTTATTGTGCTATTATGAACAAGTGAGAATACTTGGAATTGACCCTGGAATTGGCCGCATGGGTTGGGGAATTGTTGATAAGGAAGGGCAGAAAGTAGAAGTAGTTGACTTTGGCTGTGCTACAACCGAATCAACAACGGACATAGCTACAAGACTTAAAGAAATCCACAGATGCGTTTCCGATTTAATCGAGAAATACAACCCAACAGAATTTGCAATCGAAGAGCTCTTTTTCAATACAAATGCAAAGACCGCTTTTATCGTAGGGCAGGCGCGCGGAGTAATTCTTCTTGCTGCAGGCCAAAATAGCCTTACACCTGCAATATATACCCCTCTTCAAGTAAAAATCGCACTCACCGGATACGGCAGGGCGGAAAAAAGACAGGTGGGCGAGATGGTAAAAACCAGTCTCAAATTAAAAAAAATTCCAACCCCTGATGACACAGCAGATGCTCTTGCGGTAGCACTCACGCACGCATTCTCCATCAGAAAATAACGCATGCTATAATCGGAGGATGATCGGTCTTGTAAAAGGAACAGTTGATACAATTACAAATTCTCATGTCTTTATTGACACTGGTGGAGTCGGATACAAGATACTTGTTACTCAAAATATTCTCGCAAAAGCAAAGGTCGGAAGCAACCTCAAAGTCTATACCTATACTCACGTTCGCGAAGACATTCTGGAGCTTTTTGGATTTGAGTCCGTTGCGGATCTTTCCCTTTTTGAGCTTCTCCTCACAGTATCAGGGGTTGGTCCTAAGACCGCGATTGGCATATTTTCTGCAGGAGACACAAAGCAAATTACTAATGCGGTGCTTACCGCCGATGTAGCATTTTTCGCAAAAGTTCCAAGACTTGGAAAAAAGAATGCCCAAAAAGTAATACTTGAGCTCAAAGGAAAATTGGGAGACGGTGATGCAGTTCTTGATTTTGCAGCGGATAGTGAAGAAAAAGAAATAGCAGCAGCTCTCAAAGATTTTGGATTTAAACCCGATGAAATACATGAGACTCTTAAAAAAATCCGGGGTCACGAGGGGACAGTTGAGCAAAAAATGAAACTTGCACTCAAGCAATTAGCGAAATAGGTAATGGCTAATGATTAATGGCTTATGATTAATTGTTAATGGTTAATTGTAGGTAATTTATTTTTATTCAAAATGGATACAAAACCAAAAAAGAAAGCAGATATTCTCGACTCTGAAGAAGAGGTTGTATTTACCTCTCTTAGGGCTACATCATGGGATGAATTTTGCGGCCAGGCGACTGTCAAAAAATCACTTCAGATAGCGATCTCAGCCGCCCAAAATAGGTCGGAAGCCATCGAGCACGTTCTCCTTTACGGACCTCCGGGACTTGGCAAAACAAGCCTTTCCCACCTTATTGCACGCGAAATGGATTCAAATATCCGCATGACTTCGGGACCTGCAATCGTCAGAGTTGGGGACTTGGCGGCGATTTTGACCAATCTTGAGAAGGGGGACGTTTTATTTATTGACGAAATCCATAGACTCAATACCGCAGTCGAAGAAACCCTCTACTCTGCCATGGAAGACTACGCTTTGGACGTAATTATGGGAAAAGGCCCCTCGGCGCGCACCCTCAGACTTGATCTACCTCAATTTACCGTTATTGGAGCCACAACCCGGGTTGGCATGCTTTCTGCCCCACTTCGCGATAGATTTGGAGTCATCCACCATCTCACTTTTTACTCACCTCAAGAGCTTTCAATCATCATAAAAAAAGCTGCAAAAAAGCTAACGATTGAAATTGACGAAGACGCGATTGGTGAGCTTGCAAAAAGAGCTCGGGGCACACCAAGAATTGCATTAAGACTTCTTAAAAGAGCGCGAGACTACGCAAGCGTTCATAAAAAAGAGTCAGTTGATAGGGATGTAGTAATAGATGCGTTGGATCTTATTGAAGTCGATCCTCTGGGACTTGACCAGATAGACAGATATTATCTGAATGCTATTATCAATAAACACAGCGGAGGCCCTGTTGGGGTCGAGACAATTGCAGCAAGCATTTCGGAAGATGTAGAGACAATTGAGGAAGTAGTCGAGCCGTATCTGATGCAGGTTGGGTTTATCAAAAGAACACCAAGAGGAAGAATAGCAACGGACGCAGCGTACCATCATCTAGGAATTGACCTGCCAAAAGAAAGAACTAGCGGAAAATAAAGTAAAGACAAACAACAACTCCGGTAACAATTCCCCACAAAATCCATTTAATTTTGGAAAATGCCAAATCCGCTTTTTTTGAGGGCTTCGCTTTTTTTGAATCAGCTTTTCTAACAACAGGTTTTTTTACTACTGCACTTTTCTTTTTTGCCATGAATTTATCGTACCACGAAAATTATCAGATGAACAAATGAAAGCTGCAGAGAATATTCCAATATGAGTCTATAACCTCGAAATCGATCACCTTTTGAAGAATATAAGATAATTTAGCAGTCGCAAGGCCGTTATTTAGTTGTGTTTAGGTATGTGACAAACCAAAGCCTTCTCCGATGGTATCCCAACGACTTGTGGTGCCAAGCGCCTCTAATCCTATAATACTTGATTTTCTCCAATGTCATTGTATAATCATACCCATGGTAGAAGTTTCAAGAGAAGAATTACTGCATCAATCACCTGAGCAAGCAGTTACCGGTGTTACAAGGTCCCCCGAAGGAGAACCCTGCGTTGGAATGGCTTTAGGAGGGAAATTGTGGATACACTTAATGAATGCCGGCGATACTATGGGGATAAGAGCAAAAGTTCAACTCAGGGAGGAATTTGGTGCGAATCCAGTGGTTGGTTTTCCAATAGATGTTGATAGCTCGTTAGCCACTGGAAATGTAGAATTGCTAGCAACAGCAGAATTAGAAAAAGGTAAAATTACTCCTGTGGTTGGGATATACGTTGATGCTGAGCTGTACGATGGCATCTCTACTTTCCTTTTCAAATCATAATTTCCAAAATTTGAGACTACGTCTGACTTGTGACCCGTGCGAGAGTTTCCTCATCTTCGTTCGGAACAAGCTCACAGTTTAATTCCTCACTGGTCACTTCAACAAGCTCATTACAAGCATTTATTCCAAGTATTCCGTCAATTAAATTTTGCTTCTTTGCGTGAGACCAGCCTTTTAGTTGTTTTTCTCTTTTCGCAGCTTGGAACTTGTCATCATATTTTTCTAGGTAAACAATCTGAAGTATTGAAAACTTTTTAGTTGAAATGGTTTGTTTGTTTTTATGCTGAAGAATTCTTGAACGAACATCATTAGAAATTCCAACGTAAAAAGTTTTTTGGTCGCAAAGAAGCATGTAGACAAACCACTTATTTGTGCCATCCATATTAGATGCTTGCACCTCAGTGGTATTCGGTGTTAACACTGAGCTTGCCGAAGTGTGACCCCAGCGATAGTTGTGACGAACACTTACTGGAGGAATATATCAGCCTTTACAAACAATTCAGCAAGTTAATTCGATTTCCTTAAGGGTCACAATTTGAGGTTAAATAACTAGTAAACACTAAGCCTGAGGCGTGTCATTTTCTCCATTGAAACGAGGATCCATCCATGCAAATATTGTTGGTTTTTCAACGGACACGCCTGAATCAGGAATTGCATTGGCAATTTTTTCCAAAGCTTCCGCCTCTACCTCACCCTGTCTTTCCCTGTCTAATTCTTCATCTAATGGATCAAATTGATCCCCTGGCGCAATAGTTTCTAATCTAATACCATAGGCCTCATTTACTAAATAGCTACGAATGCCTGAAAGGTTAGCATCAATATTTAGACTATTTAGTAACTCACCCGTTCTGGTTGAGTTCCTGACATCTACATTGTAGTAATCTCGCGTCCTACCCTCGCTATTCCGAGTTCTTCCTGGATCTAATTCACTTTTTCTTAACTGCAAAGATTTTCGCTGATGGTCGTAAAACAAATAATCAACCGCCAGTTGCGCTGCCTCTTGGGGTGAAAATTGGGTCGAAGCTGTACTTAGCATTTTAGTTTTTGTAAAACTAATCGCTTTATCTACAGCTTCAAGATTTGCACTAAATCTGTCCTGTGGTTCTCCTTCACTTACTGGATCCATTTCAAATAATATACCACTTAAAGATTATAATTCCTAATGATTGTTAAGAAGCGTAGCTGGACTGAGGTCAGGTTGTAGAACCTGTCACCATTGCTCCAAAGACACTCGTAGCAGGTTTCAATTCTGAAACATTTGGGTCACTTAAACCTTAGAATATCTTTTAAAATCATTAATTTTTGAGGCTAATTTTAAATTGTGACCCGTGCGAGAGTCGAACTCGCCCTACAGGGATGAAAGCCCTGTTTCCTAACCGATAGAAGAACGGGCCGGATTTTAGTAACCAGCCGTTCATTATACTCAAAATCCAACTTTTTCTCAAGAAATCAGATTTTTTTTCTGAGTTTTTCCAATATATCGCGTGCAATATCTTTTCCGCCAAGCCCAAAAGCAAGTCCTCCCGCAAGTGCTACCATCGCTATTATCCCGGCGAATAAAATCCGTATCAAATCACTTGCTATTCCCAACTGGTTGAGGACAACCAAAAATACAAATACCAAAACAGCCCAGCGCCCAACCATTGCTATGCTTTTTGCACTATCTTTTGACAACCCTCTTACAGATGCTATAAGAAGATCGTAGACGAGTTTTGAAATAACAAAACCAACCAATAGAAGCAATACCGCAATTAGTACATTTGGAAGGTAAAGTAAGAGATTGTTGAGAACATCAACAAATTTTCCAAGACCCCACACCTGAGCCGTCGGGACAAGAAATACGATAATAATGAACCATCTGACAATTTCTGAAAGTATACTGCTCCAATCGGCCGCCTCCTTAGACTCAGGCACTCCGTATTTTTTTAAAAAACTTTCAAACTTTATCAATTTCAAACTTTCCCGCACCATTTGACGTAAAAAAGTAGAAATGATAATTCCAATAAGAAGAATAATAAAGCCTGATAAAAAGCGGGGAATAAAAGAAATTATTGTTACAGCACTTCCATTTAGAGTATCTATTACAACACTATTTACACTATCCATTCTATTCACCTCCCCTCATCCTCCAAAGCTTTACACGAAGGAGAATTTCATATTTAGTATTATAAACTTTGCAATTTTTGTCAAATTAACAATGTGTTTGCGAAAACCAGGGTAAAAATGATAAAATTAGGGTCGGTTCGAATGACACCATGTGGAACAAGGTGGAGTTCGGGCCGATGGTCCGGTAGCTCAATGGTAGAGCAAAAGCCTTTTAAGCTTTGGGTTCAGGGTTCGAGTCCCTGCCGGATCACACTTCGGCAAGCTCAGTGCAAGCGGTACTGAAATTGGCAAAGTGAAATTGGGGCGAGAAGTTTGTCCTGAACGAAGTCGAAGGGAGCCCCTGTCAATTCACAGCAATAACATCTTTTAAATACTATTCAATTCAGACATGCCTAACACAGAAATTTATCTTATAAGACATGGTTTGCCAGAATATGAATATGATTCCGAAGGTTTTAAATTGGCGTATGGGCCGGAGGCTAATTTGAGTGAAGAGGGAAGAAAACAGGCACACGCTATTGCGCATAAGCTCCCGAAACTTGATGTTATGCATTCAAGTCCCTTTGCAAGAGCGCGACAGACGTCCGAAATTATTGCTTCCCATATCGGTTTCAATGCTGAGGATATCGTTGAATCTAAAATTTTTGCAGATCAACAACCAATTAATTTTGAAGGGAAATTGCTTAACGACGTTATTGCGGGAAATATTGAATTGGATCCTGATGATGAAACGGATGAGCAGGTTTATGAAAGGGTAAATCGTGGTTTTGAAGATATCTTAAAGAACCATGCCGGAAAAAAAGTAGGAATTGTTTTTCATGGACACCCGATTAGATATATTGTATGGAAACACGTCGAAAAGAAAGAACCTTTTAAGAGTATTCCAGAGGATTTCATTCATGCAAATTACGCCCTTCAGGGAGAAGCGTGGGTACTTATACTTAATGAAGAGCATGATCTTATTGATAGCCATCTTATTACCCGAGATGATAATCAAAATCCTGGCCGAGGAGTTTGGTAATAAGCTTTTGCCCTTTTTTACTGTTATCCGTCCGCCTTCTACTTGGAATATGTTTGCACACACTACTTAAAAAGTACTCGCTTATTCGCTATTTATCCTATAAGCTGTTATACTGTATTTCGTGTCACTTAATTTCTAATTCTTTCTTTCTGGAATTTCATCTTTTTTGCACTACACCTTTAGCCTTTCCAACTGTTCTCTTATGAAAAAAATTACAAAAAATAAGTACGCGAATTTTTACCTCAATGCTGCAGAATCTTTAGGCCTTGACTATGAGATCATCAACGAAAAAGTCGGTCTTGCCCGGATTTTTAATGAAACAGTAAATCTTGACGTGAGCTCAAACGTTCTGGGAGTAAATACGCAGCTCAGCTCAAGCCTATCAGTGAACAAGGTCAAAACCTCAACCCTTCTTCAAGAAAAAAATATTCCCGTACCAAATTTCAGAACTTTCAAGGATAGGATTCTTGCGACAAAATATGCATCAAAACAATTATTAAAGAAAAAATATGTGGTAATAAAGCCTATAAGCGGTTCACTTTCCATAGGAATTACAGTAAAACCATCTAGTGTCATACAAATAAAAAAAGCTATTATCGAAGCTTTTGAGGGAAATTCCTGTATCATGATAGAAAGTTACGTCCCCGGAAACCACTATAGGGTCACTGTTCTTGATAACGAAATTATTGCTATTACCCGTCGTATACCCGCCAATATTTTGTGCGATGGTAAAAATACGGTAAAATTTCTTATCGCAGAAAAAAATGTTAAGAGAAGAAAAATGAAATTACCCGAAATATTTCTTCGAGACAAAGACAAAGACTATATAAAAAAGGAGAAAATTGAGTTGTCAAAAATCTACCCCGACGGAACACTTATCGATTTACAGCTAGGCTGCGATCTAGATATTGGAGGCGAAAGAGTAAGAATTGATAGAGATTCTATCCCTCAGATCAACCTTGACCTATTTATTAAAGCCACTCAAGCACTAACTCTTAGATTTGCAGGAATTGATTATATTACTCCGGATATAATGATCCCACACGCACAATGTGTTACTGCAATTAATGAAATTAATAGCGCCCCAGATTCTGACGTTCACTACAGGGATACGTATCCTCACGATAATTATGCTGCCGAAAGAATTGTAAAGAAGATTTTTTCACAAAAAATCTCACTGACAGATGAAAGCGTAGCTCTTCCATTTATACAGCACGTTCCCGTGGTGATAGCAGATTAGTTACCTTTCGCACCCATTCTCTCCCCACAATCCTAAGCGCAATTTTTCTGCCTCTTGTTGTGCCAATCTATATTCCTCTTGAGACTCATAAGGCGTGTCGTATGTGTATTCGTATGCGTATCCCTGCCCTACCATCTGCAAGCCAAAATCAGATCCATCTTCTAAAAATATATAGCGCAACAATCTTCCATGCTTGTCATAATCTGCCTGACTTGGATCAGATTTTAGATGTACTTTTTGGTTAAGCAATAAGCTTTTCGCCTTCTCACTTGCTTCTTTTCCAAAACACTCAACCTTCTTTCTTGGATCTACGGTTTCGGGTGTATTAATGCCTATAGCCCGGACTTTTTCTTTTTTGCCGGAAATTACAACTTCTAAAGTGTCCCCGTCCACAACTCTTGTCACAATCGTGTCGTTATCTTTCTGACCCAAAACATTACCCTGATTCTCTTTCGCCTGAGGTGAAGAAGAATAGGACGTGTAAAGCTGATAAAGTCCAAAAGAAAGAAATATAATGACTGATACAAGAAGTTTTATCTGTCGCCTGCTCACTCAGACAGTGTATCACACCAAATCTTATGATATAGAAAGAATTGTGTAGGATATTTTCCCGCTTGGAGCTTCGAATACGGCAGTCTCTCCCACTTTTTTGCCGACTAAAGCTCTTCCAAGCGGCGAATGCTGGGAAATTTTACCCTCCCTGGGATTTGCCTCATAGTCACCGACAAGATGAAATTCTTTCTTTTTATCCCCGTCTTTAACAACTACCTTTGAACCGATACTAACCGTATTTCCTCCACCTTCAATAATATCCGCTAGCTTTATTTGAATATCAAGCCGGAACATTTGAGAATCAATAGATCTGAGCCTGGATTTTGCAGCAGTATAGAGACCATTTTCAGAAAGATCGCCCATATTACGAGCCTCTGATAGGTTTTTTACAGCCTGGGGCCGCTCTTCTTGAAGCCTTAAAAGCTCTTCCTTTAAATTTTCAAATCCTTCACGCGTAACCGGTATTCTTTTTATTGATCTCATCGCCCTATTATACCTAATTTATGCTACTAAAAGTGACTTTATTGTGATATAATACATTAACTATGGGACACGCTGTGTGCGTGTCTTTTTTAGGCTCAAATCATGCAAAACATTCGTAACATCGCTATTATTGCCCACGTTGATCACGGGAAAACAACTCTCGTGGACTCATTACTCAAACAAACACACACATTTCGCGACAACCAGAAAGAAATGAGTGAAACGCTTATTATGGACAGCAATGACCTGGAAAAAGAAAAAGGCATTACAATTCTTTCAAAAAATAACTCGGTCAAATACAAAGATGTAAAAATAAACATCATAGACACTCCCGGCCATGCCGATTTTGGAGGAGAAGTCGAAAGAATACTTAATATGGCAGATGGAGCAATACTTCTTGTTGATGCCGTTGAAGGACCTCTACCCCAGACGAAATTTGTTCTCAAAAAAGCACTTGAAAAACACTTAAAAATTATACTTCTTATTAATAAAATCGATAAAAAGGACGCACGTCCTACTGAAATCATAAATGAAGTTGAAGGGCTGTTCCTTGAGCTTGCGACACATGATGACCACTTGAATTTCAAAACTCTCTATGCAGTTGGTCGTGATGGAAAAGCATTTGATACTTTGCCGGAAAATTACACATCCGAAACACCCGGAGATCTATCTCCTCTATTTGAAGCCATTGTTTCTGAAATTCCAAATAGCGTCAAGGATGAAGATAAGCCTTTTCAAATGCTTATTTCAACGCTTGATACGGATTTGCACGTAGGAAAAATTTGTATAGGAAAAGTAACAAGGGGAAAGCTTAAAAAGGGAGATATGGTGTCATTGATTGACGAAGGGAATTTAATCGGTACCAGCCGCGTTCAAAAGCTATTTACCAGTATCGGACTTGACCGCGTTGAAGTAGACGAGGTTTCAAGCGGAGATATTGTCGCAATAGCTGGAATTCCCGAGCTAACAATAGGGCAAACCGTTACAGATCCTTCTCTTCCTGAAAGCCTTCCAAAAATTCATGTGGAGGATCCAACTATAAGAATCACAGTTGGCCCCAATACAAGCCCTTTCTTAGGAAAAGAGGGGAAATTATTCTCTTCCTCTCAAATTAAAGACCGTCTGCTCCGCGAGAAAGAAACAAACCTGGGTCTTAAGATAGAGCAAGACGAAGGCTCGTCTAATTTTGCAGTTTCGGGTCGTGGAGAGCTTCATTTGGCAGTTCTTATCGAAAATATGAGACGCGAGGGGTTTGAGCTGGAAATCTCAAAACCTCAGGTAATTTACAAAACGATAGACGGAAAAGTGTGCGAACCGTACGAAGAAGTAACAATTGATGTAGGTAAAGACTATATCGGCGTTATTACCGAGGAATTTGCGAAAAGAAAAGCAACGATGATAAATATGACTCAAGAGCCAAGTGAAGTAACCAGATTTGTATATAAAGTCTCGAGTAAAAATCTTCTTGGGGTAAGAAATGTACTACTAACAAAAACCCGCGGTACTGTTGAGCTAAATACCTTTTTCTTGGGGTACTACCCGAAAGAAGATACGTCTGTCGAGCAGGAACGGCCGGGAGTCCTAATTTCTTTCGACACCGGAACGGCTCTATCATACGGTCTTGAAAATGCCCAGGAGCGGGGAACATTATTTATCAAGCCAAACACTTCAGTATACGAAGGCATGATCATAGGTATTTCAACAAGAGAACATGATATGGAAATAAACGTTACAAAGGGAAAGAAGATGACCAACGTCAGATCTTCAACCTCCGACATGTCTGTACAAATCGATACTCCCACCGAGCTTTCGCTTGAACAAGCTCTGGATTTTATAAATGCTGACGAATTATTAGAGGTAACACCGCAGACAATCCGCCTGCGCAAAAGGTTCCTCTCCGCAACGGAGCGGAAAATCAATTCCCGCAAGGCGTAAGCTTGAAGCAAAACCCCACATTTGATACCATAAGCTATATGAAATTCCTACTTTCAACTTTCTTTTCTCTCCTGCTTCTAATAAGTACTACAAAAATTGTTAACGCACAGCGTTTTTTTCCAATTGAACAGGAACCGGAAATTACTATAGCCTCAGATTCGGCTGATGCTTCAGAATCGGCAAAGGAATTGGCCGAAATTGCAAAAATTCAGCAGCAAGACGTAACCAGACCCGAAGGGCCGGAAGACGAACAGGCACTTGTACTCTTCAAGCAGCGCCCGGCAGAAAAACTAACATACACAAATATTTTTGCTTTTCTCGTACAGTCATCCGTAAAAGCCGGAGTTCCATCCCGAACGATCATCCTTATTCTATTATTGCCGATGCTTGCAACAATTATTGCCTTCATACGACATGTAATCGGCCTTCCCAGTATTGGCATGCTTGTTCCGGTTGCTCTCTCAATTACCCTTCTCTCGACAGGTATTACGGCGGGCCTGATACTTCTGGCAACGATCATTCTAGCTTCAACAGTCGCAAGAATTCTACTCAAAAAGGTCAGGATTATGCAACTTCCAAAAATGGCCTTCTCAATGTTTATAGTCTCATTATTTTTATTCTTAACGCTCACGGGTAGTGCCATGGCAGGAATACTCGTTGTCAAACAATTGTCGATTTTCCCTGTTCTTCTACTTATCCTTTTGTCTGAACAAATAATTGCCGTTCAGCAGGAAAGAAGCGCTCAGGAAATGATAATTATTTCCATGGTTACTTTTGCTATAGGAATTTTAGGCTTTTTATTGCTTTCTTCAACGCACTTACGAAACACTATTCTTTTATATCCCGAATTCATTCTGATTCTCATTCCCCTCAATATTATAATAGGTAGATATTTTGGACTAAGACTTATGGAATATTTCAGGTTTTCTTCAATAATGCGCCATGCCGGTAAGTAGACATATTTTGGGCATGAATGCCCGCAATTTCCTATACATCAGACGTTATAACTCTGCAGAGGCAAAAAAAATTGCAGATGATAAGTTGGAGATGAAAAACGTCCTTATCCAAAACGGCATCAAAACCCCTACGCTTTATTCAATTTTTTACGATAGAGATTCGCTCAAGAATTATGACTGGAGCGCACTACCCGAGCGTGGATTTGTAATAAAACCTGCTAGAGGCTATGCCGGAGCAGGAATTTTGCCTATCAGGAAATGGGAGAATGGAATTGGCACGACAGCAAATGGCCAAACTTATACAATTAAGCAGTTAGAATCCCACATCCTCGATATTCTTGAGGGAGCTTATTC
>JAUSNA010000024.1 GCA_030645455.1 Candidatus Levyibacteriota bacterium
TTGTTGTTGGGATCTCTCTTTCCTCAATGGCTGGTATTACGGCTTATATTCTTCTACAAAATATTGCGCTTGGAGTTAGTTCATTTCTTTTCTTAGCATTAGTTATGGGTGGCGTTTCGGTGAGGGATCTGATCCATTGGAGCTTTCATTTGTACATTGCAACTACCAAGCAAATAATCGAAGTTCGTTATAGCCCGCTTTTCTCACATGTTGTAAATTCGGTTCTTTTAGATCAAATCCGCTGTACTGAAATTGACGTAGAGATGCATGGACTTATCCCTGAACTCATTGGAATAGGAAATGTTGAGCTTACTTTTGATAGACCAACACATAAAGAGGAGTTTGTTATTAGGGGTGTTCGATCGCCCAGAAAGATTGCGAATTTGCTTTCAGCACAGCTCCATCAAGGAGCTCCCAGCCTCAGAATTAATAGTCAGGGCCCTGTCCTGCAGCCCTTGTGGGTCAAGGAATTAAAGAAGAACAAATACAGATTTTTAGGAGAGGCGAATTATGGAACTGCTGTCAACTGAAACTTTAAATATAATAGCTACTTTTTTTAAGGTATTTTATTTATTTGCTGCGGGGTTAATGGTAGTTGTCTCGTATTTTCAGATGAAAGAGGCGCAAAAAATGGAAAATAAATTGCAAATTGCACTACCGGGGAGCGTTGATTTTGCAATGTCGGCGCAACTGATATTTTCCATCCTTTTCCTTTTTAGCTCGGTAATCGTATTCTTCCTTTTTTGAGGCACTTGATGTTTTAGATCAATCCTTCTAAAATTCATTTAGTGAAAAAATATCACCGCATAATCACCGACCTATTACCGAAGAAGATCAGAAAGTGGGTCAACAAGCGCTATTTTGCGATTTACTTGAGGGATTTTTTGTTTATTTTTTTTGTATTGTTGATAGGTGTTCTTTTACAACTTTTGGTTATTCTTAACGGACGTTATATGGAAGTTAGAAAACTTTTTTTTGAGAATAATGAAAAATATTATTATTGGAATAGTGTAGCCTCACAATTTCCTTACATTCCCGATATTCTTTATAACGCAGCGTTAAGCTCTTTTGCCGTTGGAAAAGGAAGTGAGGCGATGCAGCTAATTAATAAAGCAATACAAATCGATCCGTTATTTGAGGAGGCAGTAAAATTGCGAAATCAAATGCGGGAAAATAAGTAATAACGGAGATTTTCTATTCGGTTTTTTCTGAAGGCTCCTTGGATGTTTCACTATTCTCGGCTGGTTGACCTTCGGTAGGTTCTGCGCCTTCTCCAGTTGCGGTAGTTTCTTCCGATGCGGCTTCCGATGCGGCTTCTTCCTCTGCTGCCAACTCTTCAGCTTCCTCAGAGACCAATTCTCCAATTCTAAATACCATTTCTGTTGGTTCTGCCATGATTTCTACATCTGCAGGCACTTTCATGTCGGCGACTGTGATGTTCTCATCAATTTGTGCCAGTTTCTCAACATTTACCTCAATATGTTCGGGTAAATCAGCAGGGAGTGCTTCTACTTCAACTTCGGAAAGTGCTTGCAGAAGAACACCGATCTTATCGGTTATTGCTTTTGGTTCCCCAACAGCAACTATTGGAATGGTTGCTTTTACTTTTTCCTTGAGATTTACCTTAAAGAAATCCGCATGAAGAGGAGTATGCGTTATAGGGTGGATGTGAACGTTTTGTATTAGAATTGGATGGTTTTCCCCATCTATTGCAAGATCAACAAGTCCGGTTTCGTGTACTTTTTTGTATACTTCTTGGAATTCAGTAATTGGAAGCTGAACTGAAAGAGATTTAATTCCTTTTCCAAACATATTTGCAGGAAGAATGCCTTCTTTGCGAAGGTGTCTGACTTTTTTGCCGAGAACAATTCTCTTTTCGGCGTTAAGCTTTTCTCGTTTTGTCATCCTCGTATTCTACTAGAAAATAAGGTGAAACACAATAGATATGGTTGCTTTTGAAGCTGGAAGAGAGTATACTATCACAACATCGCGGGGTAGTGTACGGCTGCACAGGAGGCTCATAATCTCCTAGATAAGGTTCAACTCCTTACTCCGCAACACAAGTTCAAACAATTCCGTAGGAAGGTAATTTTTAAAAACCCTAGAAAAATAATCTCCACCATTTTTTCCAATTTGGAGAATAATCCGTAGTGTCTGGTTGTTTTTGAGGTTCTGATGGCGGAGGGGCAAGAACTATATGCTCCCCCGGTTTTACCATGCCAAGCTTTTCTCGAGCTTCGTTCTCGATAAATTGAGGTGTTGTGACATAATAAAATTGCTGTTGCAGAAATCGCTTTTTTTCTTTTTCTAAAATCTCTTGTTGCTTCAAACTGGTTACAATCTGACTATTTTGCCTCAAAGAGATGATTGAAGCTACGATATTTTTGATAACGAGCAATAAAACAACGATGATAATAAGAAGGATAACCGTTTTTGTGTTGACAAAGCGCATGTTTACTGATATTATAGGCTCAAATTAAATTTATGACTGGGTTTGGTCTTGGTCAAATATTATTTTATGGCAATCGAATTACGTCTTAGGGACGCACATGGAAGGTTTCAGGACTTTCTTAAATCAAAAAACCGAGCATCTGCCACCATATTAGCATACGGTAAGGATATCGAGCAATTGATAGAGTTTCTTGAGGCATTGGAGAAAAATAACATTCACGAAGTAGGCGGAACCGATATCCAGGCTTTTCTAGCCAAGCTTAAAGACGAAGGGTACACACCTAAATCACTCTCAAGAAAACTTAATTCAACCAGAACTTTCTACCGTTATTTAAAGGTAAATGAATTTATTACGGATGATCCGTCCCTTCTTGTAGAGCACCCAAAATATGAGCTCAATCCTCCGCGGATGCTTTCCCCGCTTGAGTATAGGGCTTTAAGGGATGCAGCGTCGGTTGATGCCCGTATTTATGCAATTATTGAGGTACTTTTACAAACAGGGATTAGAATTGGAGAGTTGGCTAATTTGAGAGTGGAAGACGTTGCAGAAAACACACTTCACATCCGTCCATACGAAGGTCATGAGGCGAGGGAAGTGCCATTGAACAGACGCGCAAAAGAGTCTCTTAAGCGCTATATGGAGAGCCGTGCGAATACCCAGGACAATCATCTCTTTGTGACAAAAACAGGAAGACCTTTTTTAGTGAGAAATATCCGGGATGCTGTTGAGAGATATTTCAAAAAAGCTGGTATTGAGAATGTAAAAATCAACGATTTGAGGCATACATTTGTGGCTCACCACTTAAAATTGGGGGTTTCTCTGGTTTTCTTATCAAAAGTGTTAGGCCATAAAAGGCTTTCGTCAACTGAAAGATATCTGCAGTACGTTAAGGACCACAAGAACGGTGAAAGCACAACTCTTCAGGAACTTTAAATTATTTCATTGCTAAATTGCTCCACTGTTTCATTGCTGAAAATCTTTTAAATCTATCTGTTTGGCTTTAACAATTTAACAATCTGGCAACGCAGCCATTTTTCTTGCTTTTTTCCTTCATTTTGTGCCATAGTGGTACTATGGAACACTCAAAACCTCATCATTATTCTGACGTTAAAACCCTTATCTCATGGTCTGCTCCGGGAAGACCTTTCCGAAAGAAGGGAAGAGCGTTTTATCTAAATGGCTTGTTGATAATGTTTTTGGTTGAGGTAATTTTATTTGTTTTTTCTGAATATCTTTTGATGTTTGTTGTGGCAACTCTTTACTTTTTTGCAGTTGCAATTACTGCCGTTCCGCCTCAAAATTTCCACTACCGCATAAGTACGCAGGGGATAAAAGTAGAAGATCATTTTTATATTTGGGACGAGTTATACGATTTTTACTTTAAAAAGATAGATGGAATGGATATTCTTACCGTAAGGTCAAGAAGCATTATCCCAGGAGAGCTCAAAATATCCCTCGGTGAGGTCCCCGCAGATCACATAAGAAGGGTTATGATAAATTATATTCCATACCGTGAAATTGTAAGGCCGACATTCATGGAAAAGAGTGGAGAGTGGTTGGCAAAGAATTTTCCACTAGAGCGTTAGTTTTTACCCCTCAAGCTTGATATAATACAACCTACACGTCCCTGTAGCTTAATGGATAGAGCATTGGATTGCGGATCCAAAGGTTGGTGGTTCGACCCCACTCAGGGACGCAACGTAATAATTGCAGAGCAATTACACGTTGCTGAAACGTAAAATAAAGGATTTGTACGTTTCGCATATATGTATTACGTATATGTTTTGCAGAGTAAAAAAGATAAGAGTTTGTATATAGGATATACGCGAGATTTAAAGAGAAGAATAGCAGAGCATAGCAAGGGTTTATCGACTTATACAAGCTCGAGAAGACCTTATGCATTAATTTTCTACGAGTCGTTTATCAGTCAAAAAGATGCAAAACATAGAGAGGAATACCTTAAAAGCGGATGGGGTTTTAGAAGCATTAAGAAACTTTTAAAATACAGCTTAGAGATGTAAGGAGGGTTGGTCCGAGTGGTTCAAGGCGCGAAACTCGAAATTTCGTCCCCTTTCGGGGAACACAGGTTCGAATCCTGTACCCTCCGCAGCGTAAAAAATTTCAGGGCAATTTTAACGCTGCTAAGACTTTTAATTTCGGAGAAATTTATTAGTCTTGCCGGTATTGGGAGTTTGCTCTCGTAGGTTAATGGATAAACTTTGGGATTCCGGATCCTAAGCTGCGGGTTCGACCCCCGCCGAGAGCGCTAAGCGGCTGTTTTGGCGGCCTTTCGTGCATCGCTCGATTCACTCGCGTAAACTGAGTCATAATCTGTCTTAAGGTCAGCATACGCTCTATTTACCATCGCATCAAGATGTTGAATTACGTCAGGCACTATTCCAAACCTTCCATTTAGCTTCAATGTTCTATTGAGATCGGCCATGGTATCTTTATATTTAGCTCTTAAGACTCTTCCGTGATTTGCGTAATGGGCTATGTATTTTTTATTTTTCGCCAGTCCCATCATGAGAGGGTAAAGCTCTGTTCTATTTTTCTGTTGGAGTTCATTTCCGCTATAATTTCCAATCTCACTTTTCTTTACCTTAATATCTTTTTTGAGTTCGTCTTGCTGATTTGCCAGTTCTTGAAGTTGACGAGGAACCGCAAGCATCTGCATTTCAAGGTTCATCAATTCTGCTAATTTTTCTTTTGTTTTCTTTTCAACTTGCGACTCGCCAGCCTCTTTTAGTCGTCTATCTTTTAGCTTTTCCTTAATTTGTTCGAGAATAGCAGTTCTGCCTGCCTCGACTCCGGCTGCTTTTACTGCTTGTTCTGCTTTTAGCATTCTAAATCGTTCCAGGTCATCTTCATCAATCGGTCTTCCCTCCATCATGTCTTGGGCCATTTTTACTGCTAGTCTATTAACTTCTGTATCCCTTTCATCAGGGGTGAGATCTTTGTCTCGTCCTTCCAGTTTTGCATTCAACTCATCAAGGCGATTATGCTCATCCTCAGAGAGGGGCTCGCCCTTTGGATTAAGGAGTCGATCTCTTAAGACATTGCGTTCACCTAGGTCTTTTCCTTCCTGTGCGCCTTCAGCTTTTAGTCTATCCAGCTCGCGGTTTTTTTCAGGACTGCCATCTCCTCGTTGTATTTCAGCTTGAAGTTGGCGGATCTTATCTTCTCTTTCTACCCTGCTTCCTGCTGCCGGTTTCTCTTTTGCAGCCATTCCATATTTTTCGGCGATATCCTTCTGATAAGCATCAAGTTTGTCTCCTTGACCTCTGTCAAGCATATCTTGAATGTCTTCCATTTGAGCCATGTCTCCTCCTAAAATTCTTTGATCGTCATCTGACAGATCTTTACCGTTTCTAAACTTGTCAATTGCTGCTTGCTTACGGGCTCTATCTTGCTCTAGTTTGCTTTTGAATGGGTCGGGAGTAGGTTCTTTGCCGGCTTCAGTGCTTGCCGGTGCTTTGTTTTCTGCCTCACTAAACTTGCTATCCCAAGCCGCTTCAAGTTCTTGAAGTCTCGCGTTTTCCTGGGGTGTTCTGTCCGTCTTTTCCGAAAGGCGGTTTTGTTCTTCAGCAATTTCCATCGCACTCATTTCATCTACAATATTTTCTTCACTCGCCCTTAAATCTTCAGCATTTGCTTTAGTTGTATCCATTTGTTCGCGAATAGTTTGCTTAACGTCATCGGGTAGTTTCTCAAATTCAGTGTCTGTTTTTATATCATGGTCATAATCTTCAACAAATTTTCTTAGTTCAGGGTCGTCTGGAAGTCTTCCCGTTTCCTTGAAATTTTTATAAGCTACATCGATTTCGTCTTTCTTGTCCTTACTTAGAGAGTTATATCTCTCAAAATTTTCCTCACTATCTAATTGTTCTTGTGTAATTCTTTTAAGTTTATCTACATCGCTTTCGGTAGCTTGCTCATCTACGGATTCTCCTTCTGGTTCAACGACAGGAAGCTCTTGGGGATTCTCTCCTGCATTTTTTTGATCCCATTTTGCTTCGATTTCTGCAAGTCTTGAATTTTGTTCATCAGTTCTATTTTCAGTATCGAAAAGTCTATCATGCTCTTGAGCCAATTCAGTTGCCCCCATTTCAGTAACCGGTTCAGCTTCAGAAAGGTTTGCTGGATTTGCTATTTTGTCACTCTCGCGTCTTGCTACCATTTGTTGCTCAATAGCCTTCAATTGAGCTTCTCCCTTTGCATCAATCGTGCCGTTGAGTTTGTCAGTATTTAATTTATTCCAGTACTCGCCTAGATCTTTATCTGAAGTGTTAGTATATGTATCGCTTGTTATTTCAGGTGGAACAGAGGCGATCGACTCTGCTGCTGGTTCTTCAGGAGCGTCCACGTCGAGAGGATCGATATGTGTATCTTCATGCTCTTCGTCTCCGGGCGCTGCATCAGTAGTTGGAGGTTCTACCGGTGGTGGCGGAGGTTCACCCGTTTCTGCCGAAGGAGGTGATGTTTCAGGTCTGGGAGCATCTGACACATCAGCATTATGTTGGCCGGCATTCCTGACCTCGTAAGGACCTGCTGGTGGAGGAGAGTCTGGTCTGATGGGGGGTTCACTTGCATTATCACCTGCGGCATATAAAGATGCTTGTTTTTCGGTAAGGCCGGGCTTGACTGCTTCTTGGACTTTCGGATCAAGTGTGGCAAATTGTTCAGGAGTCATTGATCCGGTTCTTATTGATGTCAGGGCGTCGGTTGCTGGTTTTGGATCGTCCATTCCCAGTTCTCTTGCTCGAGATGCTGTGTTTTGGAACAATGATAGCTTGCCCTGAGTATCAAGTGAGTCATAATCATCTTTTGCTTCCCGTAGGTCGTCTGGTATTGGTGCCGATATGTCCGTAGAGGATTCGGGTTCATCTATCGGAGTAGATGCTTCAATTGACTCATCTATAGCTGCTTGGTCAGCTGCCCTTCTAGGTCCGGTTTCTACTGCGAACCTTGGACCTGCGGGGCGGTCTTCTGCGCCTGGTGCGGCATCTTTTTTGTACGGTGTTCCTGCAGCGTCAAGGTTTTGTCTTGCAATTGCTCTTTCAGCAGCAACTGCAGAATTTGGATCAAATCCGGAAACAGAATCTACTACCGGTGGAAGATGAGGAGGCTCGACGGATACTGGAGGAGCTTCAGGGGGTGGTGGTTCCGGAAGGTCAATTATATTTTCTATTGTTTCGTGAGGAGTAACGGCTGCTGAAGCGGCAAGCGAATCAAATTGACTCGCAGACTCTATACCGCTCCCACCAAGTGAGGGTGTAATTTCAGGTGCTGATAGTGGTGGCGCACCACCTTCAAGAGTTGGTGTAGGCATTTTAGGTGTGAATTATATTTAACGCTTCGTCGATGTTGTTTTCCTTCAAGTGCTTTCTCATAATTTCTAGTTTATCATCAAGCCTGTCTTCATCGTAATACACATCAGCATATTCTTTCAACAGTAAAAAGCCTTGGTGAGACGCTGTAAATTGATTTATTTTATTATGCGCATCCTCAATGGACGAGAAAGGTTCAATCGCAAGAAATTCACGTGCCAGCTGTTTTGCGTCAGGAATTGGAAGAGTATTTCCTTTAAGACCTGAAATTACAACGCGCAGAAATAAATATTCTAGTTGGTCTTTCATTTTGGTGAGTGAATCGTTTTGCATATTCCAAATTAGCGTATCACGAGTGAGAGCGTCATGTAAAGAATTTTGTTAGAATGAGTGCATGCGGTTTGAATTTTCAGCTGGAGGAGTAGTGTTTCGAAAAAGCGATAGCGGTATTGAGGTGTTACTGTGTCAACATTCGTATCATCACGGCTGGGGGTTTCCAAAAGGACTTATTGGAGACAAAATTGAGGGGGAGGGGAAAGAGGAAACGGCAATCCGAGAAGTGGAGGAAGAAACAGGGGCGATAGGCAAGATAATTGCAGCGCTTGAGCCCGTTACTTATTGGTATAAATTTAATGAGGAAAAGGTAAAAAAAACCGTTTATTTTTACGTGATGGAATATATTGAAGGAGACATCACCAAGCACGATTTTGAAATGGAAAATGTATCTTGGATCGAAAAAGACAAGGTGCTTGAGAAATTAACCTATAAAAGCGATAAGGAGGTATTTGGAAGCGCATTATCTGTGATCATGAAGTTTGCAAATTCATAATTCTTGCTTCATAATTCAGTATTCTTGCACTAAGGAGGAGTCGGATAGTGGCCCATTCCACATGCTTGGAAAGTATGCGTGCGTAAGCACTCGCGAGTTCGAATCTCGCCTCCTCCGCAGATTGGGCATTCCGCAGCGTGTCTTTGTCTTTTTATCCTCAAAATGGTAAAATTATCATCTGGTAGTATGGCTGGATAGCTCGGCTGGTTAGAGCACCGCATTCATAACGCGGCGGTCGTGGGTTCGAACCCCACTCCAGCTACCAGGCTTTAACTTCTATGAATAATAATCCCATTGGTGTTTTTGATTCTGGCGTTGGAGGACTTTCGGTGCTTTTGGAAATTAAAAAATTATTACCCAATGAAAGCTCTATTTTTGTAGCAGATCAAGCGTATGTTCCATATGGAGCAAAAACAAAGGAGGAGCTAATAGATAGAGTGGGAAGAATTCTTGGTTTTTTCAAAGAAAAAAATGTTAAAGCAGTGGTCTTTGCTTGTAATACTGCAACAGTATATACAATCGATGAAATGCGCAAGAAGTTTGAGTTTCCGATAATTGGAACTGTCCCTGTTGTCAAAACAATTGCAAATCTTTCAAAAAGTGGCAAAACCGCTGTTTTTTCAACTCCGGCAACAGCAAAAAGCCCGTACCTACAAGAGTTGATTGATAAATTTGCGAGTAATGTGTCTGTTGAGTGTGTTGGTGGATCCAATTTAGAGGAGTTGGTTGAAAATGGGGAGATTGACTCTTACGAAACAATTGAAATATTAAAAAAACACCTTTTGCCCTTGGTAAAAAATCGAGTAGATGCAATAGCTCTTGGGTGTACTCACTACCCATTTTTGAGGGAGGAAATCGAGAAAATCGTAGGCCCTGAGGTTATGATAGTTGATTCCGGAGGGGCAGTTGCAAGGAGGTTGAAGCAAATATTGACTGCTGAAAATCTGTTATCAAACCAAAATGGGAGCAATTTGTACTATACTACAGGAAATGTAGAAAAATTTGAAAGAGTTTCCGGAAAGCTTTTAGGGGAAAAGATTGAGGCGGAGCATATTAGTTTATAAATATGGACAAATTTGAAGGGAAAAAAATAGCTATTTTGGGATTTGGGATTGAAGGCAAAAGTGTCATTGAGTTTTTGCATGATTCAAATTCGCTTATTACTGTATTTGATGAAAAAAAGAGAGATGAATTTGATCAATCAGAGTTGGAAATACTTGAGCAAACGGGCGTAGAGTTTGTATTCGAATCTATGCCATCTCTTCTTTCATATGATATTATTTTTCGTTCTCCGGGTATAAAGCCAAATATTCGACAACTCGTTGAGGCAAAAGAGAAGGGAATTGAGGTAACTAGTGCCATAAAAGTTTTTTTTGAACTCTGTCCGTGTCCTATAATTGGCGTGACCGGTACAAAAGGGAAAGGTACGACTTCTACACTTATATATGAAATGCTCAAAAAAGAGGGTTTTGACGCGTTTCTGGGGGGTAATATAGGAACTCCTCCATTAAGTTTTCTTAATGAGCTAAAGGTTGATTCGAAGGTTGTTCTTGAATTATCTAGTTTTCAGCTCATTGATCTTGAAAAAAGCCCGCACATTGGGGTCATACTTATGACAACAAGTGAGCATTTGGATTATCACTCAGATGTTTATGAATATATTGAGGCAAAAAGAAATATTCTTAGATTTCAAAATCATGACGACTTTGCAATTGTTAACCGTGATTATCCCGCAAGCAATGAATCAGATATTCATTCGAATGGAAAAATATACCGGGTGAGCCGCGAGCAGGATGTAGACCGGGGAGCTTGCATTAAAAATGACGCAATATATCTTAAGATGGACGGATACGAAGAGGAGATTTTAAAGACCAAGGAATTGGCTCTTCGGGGTAAGCACAATTGGGAGAACGCACAGGCAGCAACAGTCGCAGCTTTGCTGGCAGGCGCATCTAAGAAGTCAATTATTCCGGTTTTAAAAACTTTTAAAGGGTTGCCGCACAGAATTGAATTTGTAAAATTGGTTCATGGTGTAGGTTATTTCGATGATTCATTTTCAACAACTCCTGAGACAGCAATTGCTGCAATTGAAAGCTTTTCCGAGCCCAAAATCCTTATTCTTGGAGGATCAAGCAAAAATAGTGACTTTACAGAGCTAGGACGGGTCATTTCAGAGTCAAATTCGATAAAAGCAATTATTGGAATTGGAGTTGAATGGGAGAGGATAAAAGCACGAATCATGAATCATGAATCAAGAGTAAAGGTTTATGAAGATTGCAAAAATATGAGTGAAATAGTTCAAAAATGTGCCGAAATAGGCGAAATTGGAAATGTTGTGTTGCTTTCTCCTGCATGTGCAAGTTTTGATATGTTCAAAAGTTACAAAGATCGAGGAGAGCAGTTTAAGACTAGCGTGAGAAACTTGTAATTCTACTGAGTGTATTCTCCTGAATCAGTACTTTCATCAAAGTCTTTAAAGGCATTCCGAAATGCCTCTGGAATTTGAGGAGATTCACTTTGCGAAGAATCAAAAACTGGTAGATTCCCTTCAAGTTCATCAATCAATTCCTTTCGTACTGCAGTGTGATAGTGCAATGCAGCTTGCGTACCCTTCAATCTGTTTATTGATCTTTGTAATTGTAGGTATTCCTTATTTTCAGTCTCGGCAGTAAGTTGTTTCATAATGACAATTGCGGCTCCTACCTCGATAGCAGAACCAATTAATAAATGATTTGAAGCTGAATTGACATCATGATCCATAACTGCTTCATGGCCTCCCACAATCCCAAACCCTAGTCCTATTGCCCCTATTGTTTCAGTAGCTGCTCTCATAACCCATTTACGGGTTGGTGACATTGGTTGTATTTCGTTAAATTGTCCCTCTTTTCTCACAGAGCAGAATTATAGACCTACGTCCAGAATGTGTCAACGGATACAAGATGACATGTTATTAGGAGCGTATTAATCCACCATCTACCTCAAAATTTTGATACAATACACATATGAAACGTGTTTTATCAGGCATTAGAGCGACAGGCCGATTACATCTCGGCAACTATCTTGGTGCTGTGAAGGGGATGCTTGAGCTTCAAAACAATCCCGAATATGAAACTTTTTACATGGTGGCTGACGTTCATACGATTACAACACCATATAACGTTGAGGAATTGCGAAAAAATAGACGTGAAGTGATTTTGGACTATTTAGCAGCCGGACTTGATCCTGAAAAGAGTGTTATTTTCCAGCAATCTGAAGTTTCAGAGCACCTAGAATTAGCATTTTATTTCTCATCAGTTGTCACAATTGCAAAAATGCAGCATTTGCCTACTTTTAAGGATAAGGTGAAGCAATATCCTGAGCATGCGACTCTTGCGCTTTTGAATTATCCGGCGCTTATGGCTGCCGATATATTGGTGTATAAAGCGAGCCTGGTTCCT
>JAUSNA010000030.1 GCA_030645455.1 Candidatus Levyibacteriota bacterium
GGATTCAGATAGCAGGAGCTTTACTGAGCGTTGTTGGTATAATTCCTTATTCAATCATCTATTTTAAGCTAGTTTCGAAAAGAAAATCCGGATAAATAGCTCGAAAATAGTTAAGGAGTGACTAATTTAAATTTTCTACAGAGTCCATCACAAGCCTCGCTGCATCGAAATAATCATTTCTTTTTGAATTAACAATTACTTTGTTGGGGTTTTTGAAAATGTCTTTTGCATACAAAGGTTTACCAAAAATGAACGATATTTTCATTTTGCCGGAAGTAATATTTTTTAGGGTAAAATTTTCTGTGCCCTTGATTTTAAGAGGAATAACCGGAAGATTTGTTTCGTGTGCCAAGAAGCTAACACCACCCCTGGCTTTTCGAATATCATGATCCCGAAAAATTCCGCCGTAAGGGAAAATAGCAATATTTACTCCCTTACTCACAGCCTCTAGGTGATGGGGAAGTGCTTTATGATAATTATCTTGCCCTTTATAGGAAGGATAAGCACCAATTATTTTAAAAAAAATCCCCCCATATAAGACACGTTTCCATTTTGATCCTGTGTATAGACTTTTTTGCCGACCGACGTATAGTAACGGTAAGTGATTATAAAAGAATGGTAGTACAGACACTAATAAGAGTGGGTCCATCTCGCTTATATGGTTGCTAGCGACAATAAAGTTTCCTTGAGTCTTCTTGATGTGTTCTATTCCTTTTATTTTTAGGGAGCAGAACAGGATTATGGAAAGACGCAATGGCATCCACACCAGTCGTTGGAAGAAATTCGGGGGTAAGTATCGAAAATTCATAAAAATAATAGGCTTAGATATAGAAATATATAGATAATGTAGGTTGTGGGGATATTTTCTTCATGCTACTATGCTAATAGTTGGTGAATTTATATGAATATTCTTGTCTTATTATTCTTCATTCACAATGTTCTTGCAACCACTTTTTTAGGAATCAAATTCTTCGGAAGTAAGAATAGAGCCTTCAAGAATTTCGGAATAGCTTTACTTCTTAATTCGCTCGCTTTTGCAATTTGGACCGGAGCGGTTGTCACACAGCCGGCAAATCTCGAACAGTTTGTAACTATAGGTGTCATTCCATTCATAATTTCATTGGTATACTTGCTAGTATGTGGTGTTGATAATTTTGAGAAAGAAATCCGCACAAGGCTAATAGGTGTAGGTGTGGCTGTTGTTGCCTGTCTATTTTTGGTAAGAACATTTGTTTATCCTTCAAATCCTATGTTTACATCTGAGGGGTACTTCTTTTTTAATATGCATCCTATTGTTCAGTTGGTCTATGTGTTTGGTTTTGTTCTTACTGCTGTTCCTGCAATCTTTGTCATATCGTCTAAGTTCAAGGGCATATATGCGATTTTGGTACGTTATGGGTTCATGGCTGAGGTTATTGGAGGGATAATGCTTATAACTAATCGTGATCCTCAAGCTCTGGTGATTTCGGGTTGGGTAATGGGATTTGTATATTTTGCGCTGTGGTCTACATTACTCTTCAATAGTAAGGCTTGGTCAATCTCCAAATAACATTTCGTAATTTTTATTCATTAGTAACATAGGATAGAATAAGGAATCAAATTTGTATGAATGTATTATTAACTGGAGTGACCGGCAACCTGGGAAACGAAGTTGCTATAGAACTGTTAAACCGCGGAATAAATGTGATACCTATCTTGAGGTTAAGTAGGAGACTGGAGTTTTTACAAAAAGATTTTCACTTTAGTGAAACCCTTGTTGCAGACTTATTACAACCTCTGGAATTGAATACCCAAACAATAATAGATTGTGTAGTTCACTGTGCTGGTGACGTTAACTTTCTCGGGGGAGGGGAAATCAATAGAAAAATGATTGCAAATATTATTGTATTTGCAAAAAAATACAATATTCCAATTTTTCACATTAGTACTGCTTTCATATATAACAAGTCTAATGGCTTTAATAATAATTACGAGCTAGATAAATTCAATACAGAAAAATTATTAGAAAATTCAGGTATAGCCTATTCCATAGTTCGCCCCTCTGTTATCGTTGGAAACAGTCGTACAGGAAAAATTATTAATTCTAGTGGGTACTACGAAATTGTTAATCGTTTTGTTAAGGTTGCGCAAAAAGCTAGAAAAGAAAATATAAAAATAAGATACCCTAAATTATTAGGAAAATCAGACATGGTGCCAGTTGATCAAGTTGCGGATTGTATAGTAAATCTTGTTCAATCTAATAAGCTTAACATGGTCTATGCCACCAACCCAAATCCACCGGATGCCTCATGGGTTTTCAGTCGCTCGATGGCGTTTTTTGGACTACTGGAAACATTCGATATTATTAATTGCACTTTTGAAGAGTTTGGCAAACTTCAACTTAATGAATATGAGAATGATCTATATCTATTTGGAAAGCACTTCAATCGTTACTGGGACTATAATGGTAAATTCCCCAATACAAGTATTGTTAAAAATTCTATTGATGAAGTCTTTTTAAAAAGAACTCTAACGTTTTTTGAGAAGTTCATGCTTTCAAAATATGAAACAGCAATGCATTAATTATAGTCAATGTTGGGAGGATTCTGATGTGTTATTAAAGGCGCTTTCATTAAAGTCTGGTGACACTGTTCTATCGATTACTTCGGGTGGGGATAACTCACTTGCGATATTAAGTGGACCAATAAAAAAACTAACGGTAGTTGATATGCATTCATGTCAGAATTATTTAATGGAGTTAAAGCTTATCGCAGCAAGGAAATTGTCATACGAAGAGTTCCTTGCTTTCGTTGGTGTAACACCTGCCAGTAATAGAATATATATCTTTAGAAGGCTGCGCAAATCTATCAGTTCGGAAGCTTTCGATTGGTGGTCTAATAATGAGCACTTGATCGAGATGGGTATTATTCATTGTGGCAGATTTGAAAAGTATCTTACTTTGTTTAGTAAATACATTTTGCCATTTATTCATTCTAAAAAAGTAATAGTAAATTTTCTAGCAGCAAAGTCGGTAAATGAACAATATAGATTCTATTTAAAGTCATGGAATTCTTTTCGCTGGAAGACGTATTTTCGTATTGCGTCGAGCAAATTTTTACTTAGGAAATTTGCAAGGCAAGATGGAATGTTTGGATCTATCAAGGTTGAAAATATTGCTAAGGTTTACTTATTGCGTTTGGAAAAAAAATTAAAAACCAAGCTTATATCTAGTAACTACTTTATATATTATTGTTTGACGGGCGGTTTTGGCACAGACCTTCCTTTTTACTTGAGAGAGCAGAATGTAGCTAAGTATATAAGAAAAAGAAAAGTAGTTTATATCTCCTCGACATTATTGCAATATTTGCAAAAGGTGCCCTCAAACACTTTTTCCAAATATAACCTTTCAGATATTTTTGAAGCTTTACCTGAAGATAAAGTTGCCCCCACATGGAGAGAGATTGTTAGAACAGCTAAGAAGAATGCAACAGTTGTGTATTGGGATAATTTGAGAAAATCAGAGCCTCCGGCTGATGTGCAAGATTACAAATCATTTTCGAAAGAGCTATATATAATGGAAAGAGCCTTTTTTTACGGAGGTGTTCATGTATGCGAAATACTAAAATGAGACATGATTCGTTTCTAACTAGACTGTATAAATACCAAAGTGTTAGGTTTCCGATTTTTTTTCTTGCGTTAAGTTTTTTACCTCCGATTCTTAGTTCTTCTGCCATTGTTTCTGCCGGTGCCAGTCTTTTTATTATTGTAATTTGCTTATTTATTTCACTCCTATATCTTTTCCACGTCCGTATTGCCGATGAGGCAAGAGACCTTGATCATGATGCTATTCACCATAGATCTCGTCCAATTCAATCAGACATTATTGAATTGTGGGAATTAAGACAGGTCGATATAGTTATTGCTGCTACTTTTTTTAGTCTGACCCCATTTTTTGGAATTATATCCTTTTCGCTGGGTATCATAATGTGGATATACGCTTTCTTAGCAGAAAAGGAATTTTATGTTAAAGAGGTCCTCAAGAGGCACTTTTTTTTATATAACGGTGTGAATATAATTCAAATGTTTTTATTGCAAATAATGGTTTATACAATTTTCTCCAAAAGCCTGCATATTAGTTTGACGCTCGTGTTACATTTTTTATTTACTTGCACGGGTACGGTTATTTTTGAATTTCTTCGTAAACTTAAGCTTCCTGGAAAGGATGGAACAGGCAAAGATACGTACACTTGGCATATAGGTTTTGGAAGAGCAATCACAGTATATATTATTCTTGCGATGCTCAACATTTTATTTTTCCTTCTTATCGTTATGACTGATGAGGCCTATGTGTGGGGATGGATTGTATTTTCGTTAATTACGGCCTCTGTTTTGTTGATTACTGCTTTGGTTCATTTCATAAAGAAACATAAAATAACAAACTATAGTATGCAATTAAACTTTCTTTTTATGTATTCATTGTTTAATATTATTATTTACTTGATTTTTTAGAATGGATGGAGCAAAAGCAGAATCGCTCAAACTACTGCGGAATTCAGGATTTTTGGTTCCGCAGTTTATTATCTGTAGTACTTCTTTAGACAAGAAAGAGATTCTTGAAAAAATTGATAAAGAATTTGCAGGAGTTAGATATTTTGCCGTGCGTTCCTCAGCTCAAGGTGAAGATTCAGAAAAAAAATCATTTGCCGGTCATTTTTATTCAGGAATTGGGATTAAGAAAAAGGATGTATACCAGGAATTTATCAAAGTACGCAAGTCATTTGGAGATATTCAGGGGGCAGTAATTATTCAGGAATTTATTCCAAGCGAACATGCAGGTGTAGCCTTTACAAAGGCCTACGGTGATAAGTTGTTAATAAATTCAACTATTGGCTTATGTAAACCTGTGGTCGAGGGGGAAAAATGTGATGAGTATATATGTACTGATACGGCTAAGGTTATTGTAAAGACAATACAAAAGAGTAAAAGAACACTCCTCTTTGTAAAAGGTTCCATAGAACATAGGAGGGTAGACGGGGAATCTTTGTCGCCTTCTTCAGTAAAGCGGATTATTGCAGTCTCGCTAAGAATTGAGAAATTATTTATCAGACCACAAGATATTGAGTGGTGTATTTTTAAAGGTAAGATTTACATATTACAATCACGACCAATTACCAGGAAGATCTTATCTGACAGGTTGGAATATTTTGACAGTGCAAATATTGCCGAGAGCTACTCGGGAATCGTCTTGCCGTTAACTTTCTCATTCGCACAAATGGTGTATGCGCGGGTCTATCAGGATCTGCTCGCTAATTCCGGGGCTTCAAGAGAGAAAATAAAAAAACACAAAGAGATATTCGAAAATTTATTGGGCTTATTTTACGGCAGGATGTTTTACAATATGAATAATTGGTATCTCATGGCTGCTTTTTTACCTGGGTACAAAAGAAATAAAGAGAATTTTGAGCTTATGATAACTAGCAACGTTAAGCAGGACGTTGCAACAGACATCAAACCTTCTTTTATTCTTGTTTTGATTTATCCGCTGATCGTTTTTGGGAAACTATTGTTATTTTCACTTTCCTCAACTATTTTTAAATATCGAGTAAAGGAAGAAATAAAAATTTTAAGAAAGTATAACTTTGATAAATTGGACTATGTTAGATGCATACAGTTGTTTAATAAAATAAATAACAAACTTCTAAAAAGATGGTTCATTCCCCTAGAAAATGATTTTCTAGTGATGACGTATTTGGGACTTCTTAAAAAACTTGCAGGTGAAAAATTGCTGCAAAAATTAATTCTTTTTGAAAGTAGATCAACAACCCAGGCTGATGAAATTGCCAGAGTTAGCAAGCTTATGCAAGGGAAGCCACTGCTTTGGAGCGCTATCCTATCAAATAATGTAAATAAATTTCACAAAGAGCTTGATAAGAATGAGGATATCAAAATTGTTCTAGATAATTATCTCAACGCTTATGGGGGAAGATTTGCGAATGAATTAAAGCTTGAATCTATAGGTATTGATGAGGATATTTCAAAATTTTTCTCAGTACTAATTGCTTACAAGAATTTCAATAGAAAAAAAATAAACAGGCGATTTAGTTTGCATATGCCTTTATCTAAAAAGATTCTTCTTAAATTTATATTGCCGCAATTCAAACGGTATGCTTCTCAGAGAGAAGAGTTTAGACTTTTGCGATCGAACACTTTTGGATTATCGAGAAAGCTATTCCGTAGGATGGGAAAAATACTCGTTGAAAAAAAAGTTATCAGAAATGTAGATGAC
The DNA here is from genome assembly GCA_030645455.1 of Candidatus Levyibacteriota bacterium. GTDB lineage: Bacteria > Patescibacteriota > Microgenomatia > Levybacterales > GWA1-39-11 > JAUSNA01. Next base: position 6,266 of record JAUSNA010000030.1, read on the forward strand.
GTGTTCTATTTGGAGGTTAACGAATTATTAGATAAATCTCTGGTGAGTAATAAAGTTATTTATAGTAGCTTGATTAAGCGCAAGACTGAATATAGATCTTTTATTGATATAAATCCACCCGCGCATTTTACCGCTTACTCAAAAGTACCTTTTTTTGATAATGAAAGTAAAAATTTCCATGGGAAATTAAGAGGGAGGCCTTCATCCGAAGGAATAGTAAAAGGAAGGGTAAAAATTTTTAAGGAATTTTTTATGCCAATAGCAATAGATTTTGAGATAATGGTTGCGCCACATACAGATCCTGGGTGGACATCATTGATCGCCTTGAGTAAGGGCATGATAATAGAATATGGTGGCGTATTGTCTCATGCGTCGATAGTGGCACGTGAGCTTGGTATCCCAACTGTGATTGGTGTACAAAATGCAACCGACCAGTTAAAGGACGGACAAATAGTTGAAATCAACGGTTCAACAGGAGAGATAAAATTATTTGGATGAAAATAGTTAGATACAAAACTACTGCAATTCCGCCTAAAGAATTAATTGATCTTTTAAAAGAGAAGTATGGGAGTGGGAATGGATTTGACCTTTTTTTATCAGAATTCAAGAAAGCATATAAATTTTGTGTCGGAAATGAAAATATCAATTTTGTTCCCATTGCCGCATACGATAACAACGAGATGGTAGGGCACACAGCTTTGATAGTTGATAAGCGACTTATTCGTGGTGATGCTTTTTTCGGTTTCCTTGAAGTGCAAAGAAACAAAAAAATGTTTACTAAGTTATGGCGAGAACTGGTATATGAGGCAAAAAAACAAGGAATTAAAGTTCTGAAAGGACCGGTAAATGGAAGCATATGGCATCAATACCGATGTTATAAAAAATCAAATGGGGAAGACTATTTTAAAACAGAATTGCCGACCGAACTATATTATTACAAGTACTTATTTTCCAATAACCCTTCTTTAGAGATTAATTATTACTCTGCTTACCGTAAGAAATTTGATGATGTTATGCGCCACATTGAAAAAGGGTATAAATTGCTTAATACGAGCGGGTTTAGGATTGATGAATTAGATCAAATATCTATGATGGATCTTCAGTCGATTGGAATTGTCTCAAAAAAAATCTTTTCAAAGAGTTGGGGATACACAGAGCTAACAGTAAAAGAGTTTTTGGAGCTATACTCAATGGATAAATTTGCGGCTCATTTGAGTAAATTATACCTCTTGTATAGAGACGATGAAATTATCGGATATTGTTCGACGGTAAAAGGGAACGAATCTACGCTTATATGTAAAACAATTTGCATACTCCCCAATTACCAAGGATTGGGTCTTGGAAATGCGCTTGCATACAGAGTACATGTTGATGCAAGGAATCAAGGTTATAAGAAGGTGATATACGCACTAATACGTGAGGGAAACAATATCAAGAATTTCCCTAAGAATGATGCGGTTATTTTTAGAGAATATGCAGCATTTGAATTTGTAATTTAGTACCGATGTATACCCTAATTTTCTTAGTTTTATCCGGATTACTTATAGGTGGAGTTGAGGTTATAAAAAGAAAATATCTAATCTCTCCCAACATTACTCGTAGAGTTACGCACATTTGCGCAGCTTTAATTGCTGTTGCTGCTTCCTTTTTCATTGATAAAACGATAATTATTATTTCTTGCATTGGATTTTCCTTTTTATTATTGTGGGGAAGAAAAAGAAGTCTTTTTACCTCAATTAATAGCATAAATCGTAAGTCTTATGGTGATGTATATTTCCCCCTAGGGGAAGCATTGGCTGCCTTCATACTGCTGCCAGACAATATAAAACCATTCCAATTCGGAATATTGGTTTTGGGAATTTCTGACGCGGTTGCAGGTTCTGTAGGTGAGAAGTATGGAAAACATCCAATTACCTTTCTCAAAAACAATAAAAGCTATGAAGGTGCATTGGTTTTTTGTCTCTGCACATTTTTTCTGACATCAATTTTCATATCCGGAATAGGACTACATTTAGTTTTTATTCCACTCGTACTTACCGTAATTGAGCTGGGACTTGGTGATGGTACTGATAATTTGGCGCTTCCCATTTGGGGAGGAGTACTTATTAGTTTGGTATATATTTGAGAAAGGTAGTAATATAAATTAACGTGAGATACTCGAAAAAAGAAAATAATTATATCCTTCGATTGTTCAAAGGTGAAGAATTAATTTCTAGCCTGCTTAGGTTCTGTACAGATACAAATACTCCATCCGCATACGTTTCCGGTATTGGGTCGGTTGAAAGCGCAGTGCTTGGCTTTTACCATTTAGACAAGAAAGAGTATCGATGGAAGAGTTTTGAGTACCCCATGGAGATAGTAAGTCTTACCGGAAATATAACTCAAGTTGAGTCAAAGCCTTTTGCCCATATTCATACTGTTCTATCCGATCCGGAGTTTGAAACGTTCGGTGGGCATATGAAATCTTCCATAGTCGGTGCGACTTGCGAAATATTTATTTTCCCCATGAGTACACTTGTAAGAGATTTTAATGAAGAGACCGGATTAATGCTTCTATCCTGCGAAAATGAGGCTCAGTCTTGCTAAGTCTAAGGTATATTTAAGTTAAATTTTTCTAAGAATTTACAAAGTAGTAGACAAGTCGTCTAATCATTTTTGCCATCATATCTAATGTAGCATAGTTATTAAGATTATTGCAAGAAATGATTTTGACATATCTTATGAACCACTTTATCGATAAATTCTGGGTTGGATCGTTAATTAATCAGGTGCAAATTGAATAATAATCAGTATATAATAGATTTCATGGCATCTATTTTCTTGTCTGTCGTAATACCATCGTTCAATGAAATGGGCAATCTTCGAAAAGGTATTCTCTCAAAAGTTCAGAAGTATCTCGATAAACAAAATTTTGACTACGAAGTGATTGTTGTAGATGATGGTTCTGAGGATGGGGGTCTTGAGTTTGTGAAGAAATTCGCGAGTGAGGAAAAAGAATTTAGAGTGATTCAAAACACGCACTCAGGTAAGGCAGGAGCTGTAACGACCGGAATGCTTTCTGCCAAGGGAGACTATATTCTCTTTACTGATATGGATCAAGCAACACCAATTGAGGAATTGGAGAAGTTGCTTCCATATTTAAATAAGGGATATGATGTTGTTATTGGCTCAAGGAGTTCAAATCGAGAAGGAGCTCCGCTGACAAGAAAAATTATGGCAAAGGGGATGATGGTTCTTCGCTCAACCATCGTCGGTCTTGGGGAGATTAAAGATACACAATGCGGATTTAAGTTATTCTCTAATGCTGCTGCGAAGGATATTTTTGAGAGAGTGAAAGAGGGACACAATGGGTTTAAAACTATCCATAGGTCGTCTGTAACTGCCGGATTTGACATTGAGCTTTTATTTATCGCAAAAAGTAGGGGATACAAGATCAAGGAAGTACCGGTCGATTGGTTATATGTAGAGACGCGTCGTGTATCACCCATCAAAGATTCGGTGGAAGGTTTTTTTGAGCTTTTCAAAATACGCAGGAATATAATGTCGGGAAAGTATGATTAATATGTCACAAAAACTTTTCCTAGCGCTTTGGGTTATTGCATCGATATTTCTTTTTCTATATTCATTCACTCAAGTTGATCTTTCTTTAACGCTATCTACAGCTTCAATTTTTCAGACGGTCGAAAAAGGATTCCAGTATATAGGATGGTTCAATAGACCCTTATCTACCTATTTATATATATCTATTTTTGCTCTTCTTTTCATGCTTTATTTTTGGACTCTACAAAAGGTTTCAAAAAATTTAATAACCTCAAAGGTACTCTGGACCGCAATAATACTTGTGACAGTAATACTTATGATGTCATACAATGCTTTTTCTCGGGATATTTTCAATTATATTTTTGATGCCCGGATAGTGTCTTTTTATCATGAAAATCCTTATGTTCATAAAGCGCTTGATTTTCCGGGGGATCCAATGCTTTCTTTTATGCACTGGACACACAGAACATATCCGTATGGTCCGATGTGGCTAGTACTAACGGTGCCTCTTACTTTTATCGGCAACCATATTTTCATTTTTACCTTTTATCTTTTCAAACTCTTGATGGCATCTTTTTTCTTACTAACCGTGTGGTCGATAGGAAAAATTGCAGTGACTCTGAAAATGAAAAATGTACTTCTTCCCGTTGCGGCATTTGCTCTAAACCCATTTGTTTTGACGGAAAGTTTGGTCTCGGCGCATAACGATATTGTGATGATGGGATTTGCGATGCTTGGTACGTATTATTTGTTAAGAAAAGAAAAGATAAAGGGAAGCATTATTTACGCGTTTTCTATAGGTATAAAATTTGCAACGGCACTTCTTATCATCGGGTTTTTTATCTTACATAGTTTTGGTAAAACTAGATATTTTATAGGAGTTGCAGTACTTCTTATGACTATCGGAGTAATACTTGCAACCATGAGGACAAATTTTCAACCTTGGTACTTGCTATATGTTTTCCCCTTTGCGGTACTCATGAGTGAAAAGAAATATATACGCTTCCCTCTGTTTATTTTTTCTATTGCCAATATAATTTATTATATTCCGTATTTAAATCAAGGAACTTGGGATCCGCCAATTCCGGCACTTTTGAATAACATTATGATTTCGGCAATTATTCTATCCGTTATTTCAGTTTTGGTGTTTTTTCCGGGATGGGGGAAAAGAAAAAAGTAGTTCTTCTGGTACAATAATTGTATGAAATTAATAAAAAAATATAGCCTTGAGATTTTTTCACTTCCGGTACTGATCTGCGTTTACTTATTTACCCGACTCATAGCCATTCTCTCAATACCAATTTTTACGGATGAAGCAATTTATACTCGCTGGGCTCAAATAGCACGTTTTGATTCCAACTGGAGGTTTATATCTTTAACCGATGGTAAGCAGCCGTCATTTATATGGCTTGATGTGTTAGTTATGAAAATTGTGGATGACCCATTACTTGCGGGGCGTCTAGTATCGGTTGGGGCAGGACTTTTGACGGCTGTCGGAGTGTATTTTCTTGCCTACGAATTGTTTAAAAAAATTGATACAAAAAAATCAAGAATAATTGGGATAATCTCATCCTTAATAGTTGTTCTGTTTCCATTTTCACTGGTTTATGACAGGCTTGCTATTTACGATAGTCTTGTTGCGGCTTTTTTTGTATGGGCGTTGTATTTTCAGATAAGACTTGTAAGAACGCTTCGTTTTGATAGTGCGATGGTTCTGGGCTTTATTTTGGGTGGAGCAGTTCTTACAAAATCTATCGGTTTTCTTTCAATATATCTAACTCCATTTTTACTGCTTTTGTTGGAATTTAATAAAAAAACTTTCAAAGTCAGAATTCTTAAATTTGTGATTTATGCAGGTATTGCTACTGTTATGGCATATGGAATGTATGCAATATTGAGGCTTTCCCCATTCTTTCACATCATTGCAGAAAAAAACCTGATTTTTGTTCAGTCGCCGGAGGAGTGGTTGAAGCTTCAGCATATTGATAAATATAAAACTTTCATAAGTAGTACCAGGGGGCTGGTTGATTGGTTTGTCTCTTACTTTACTATTCCTTATATTGTTCTTGTGGTTGTTTCATTTTTCATAAATCCAAAGCTTTTGAGGGAAAAAACTGTCTTATTGTTGTGGTTTATCTTGCCATTTCTCTCCCTTTGTGTCTTTGGAAAAACACTATATCCCCGGTACATTTTATTTATGGTGATGCCGCTTATACCACTTGTTGCATTTTCTATATTTTTTCTTCTTGCGAAATACAAAAGTCTAGTAGTCCGAAGTGTTATAGTTGGAATTTCGTTAATAACCCCTTTGTATATGAACTATTTCATCCTGTTTGATTTTTCAAAAGCACCTATTCCAAAACTTGATCTTGAACAGTATATTAACGGATGGCCGGCCGGAGGTGGTGTTGCGGAGAGTGTGAATTATTTCAAAGAACAATCTAAAAAAGGACCAATCTTTATAGCAACGCAAGGCACATTTGGACTAATGCCTGCAGCATACGAAATTTATTTGCTGGGAAATAAAAACGTAACTATAAAGGGCTATTGGCCAACTAACGAAGCTATACCAGAGGAGATAATTCAAATTGCAAAGGAAAAACCAACGTATTTTGTCTTTTACCAAGATTGCCAATTATGCAGTTTTCCAGGTGATGCACCCGATACTTGGTCCCTTGATAAGGTTGCTTCATTTAAGAAAGGCGCCGGGGACACGTATCTTACCATTTACCGTGTCAAGAATGAACAATGAAAGAATTCATCAATCGATATAAGTTTTATATTCTTATATTTTTTTTGGCGGTAATTCCTCTATATTCTTTATTCTCGCAACAACTCTTATTTACTCAGGATGGATATACACATTTGGTACGCGGTGCGGCGTATTTTAAAGCACTGTCAAATTTTGAAATTCCTCCAAGATGGGCTGGGGAATTGAATTACGGTTACGGGATGCCTCTTTTTATCTTCGTTTTCCAGCTTCCTTATCAATTATTTTCCTTGCTTATTGCGTTCGGATTTAGTCTTTCAAACGCATTCAGAATTCTTATTTTTGCCAGCTATTTTTTATCAGGTGTTACAATGTTCCTTTTTTCCAAAAAATTTTTCAAAGATACCAAAACAGCATTTTTGGTCACAATGCTTTATCAATTTTTCCCTTACCGATTTGTAGATCTGATAATAAGAGGCAGTATTGGGGAGGCTTTTACTTTTGTTTTTCTGCCGCTTGTTTTATATGGTATTTTAGAATTGAACGAAAAGAAAAGTATTCGTGGTTTGGTTATTGTCATCCTAGGAACCTCATCTTTACTTCTATCTCATCTTGCAACCGGAGGTGTATTTATCGGACTTGCAATTTTATTTAACATCTTTTTTTCAAGAAATTTAAAGAAATTTATTATAGCTAATTTATCCATAGTATTTGGCTTTTTAGTTGCAGCTTATTATGTGATACCTGCAATAATTGAGCATAAATATACATACGGAGACCTATTTGTGAAAGATTTATTCAAGGAAAATATTGTACCTTTTGAAAAGTTGTTCTCAATTAGTCCAATTAACAATCAATGGGTGAGAATGGGTGATGTGCCGGTGAATCTGGGCTTATCGCACCTATTGATTTTCGGGTTCTTATTATTTGCAGTAATATCGTATAAAAAATTCAAAAAAAGAGATAAAAAGCTGATTGGCTTTATTGCAATAGTAACATTCTCTTCTATGATAATGATGCTGACTATTTCAAGACCGATTTGGGAAAACGTAACACTTCTTAGGCAATTCCAATTTCCATGGCGGTTTTTAGCGCCAATCGGGTTTGCCCTGGCTCTGACAGGAGGATTGTTGGGAGTGTATCTTAAAAGTAAAAAGGTTTTTGTATTTGGCATACTATTAATAGTATTAATTAGTATGCCTTTTTGGATTCCAGCTTTGGGGTACAAAAAAGTTGACGAAAAATATTATTGGAATTTCCCCCTGACTACAACATATTTTGGTGAAACGGATATCATATGGTCTGCCGGTCCGGCAAAAGACTATCCTAAAAGTAGGGTTGAATTTACAAAGGGAAATGGAAATATTACAAGTTTTGTAAGTAACAATAGTTCTCAGAAATTTTTGATTTTTTCAGAAGAAGAAAGCGAAATGGTGTCACACACGCAATATTTCCCTGGGTGGGTCGTAAGAATTGATGGTAGTAAGACTCCAATCCAATTTCAGGATCAAAATCATCGGGGCGAGATCTTGTTCACTGTGCCTGCAGGGTCACATAGTATTGAAATTAAATTTGAGGAAAGCAAAATCCGTTTTGTGTCAAATATTCTTACATTTTTATCTCTGGTTTTATTGTTTCCATTTGTCTTTATAATTAAAAAATATTTATGAAGTTAAAAAAATTATGGCCTTATTTTGTACTTGTCGTAATTTGTATTGGATTTTTTTATCAAACAATTTTTCAATTTAAAGTTCCTTTTCCTGGCGATTTATTAATTAGTGAATATGCACCCTGGAAGTATGAAAGTTATCTGGGTTACAATCCGGGTTCATATCCAAATAAAGCTCAGTACTTCGACGTTATAAGGCAACTTTATCCGTGGAAAATGCTGGTTGTTGATGAATTAAAGGTGGGAAAAATTCCCCTTTGGAATCCTTACAATTTTTCTGGAAGTCCTTTGCTTGCCAATCTACAGTCTGCAGTATTCAATCCCTTCAATACTTTTTTCTTATTTTTAAGTCCGCCTGCAGCATGGTCATTTTTCATTCTTGTACAGCCATTTTTGGCAAGTTTGTTCATGTTTTTGTATCTACGTCAAATCAGATTAACTCAGGAAGCATCACTATTGGGAGGAGTATCTTACGGATACTCACTATTTATAAGTACATTTCTTGAGTATGGCAATTTCGGACATACAATTATGTGGTTGCCATTGTTATTATTTTTAATTGAGAAATTTATTGTTGAAAAAAAAAGAATTAATTTATATCTGATTCCGATAATAGTAGCTCTTATAATTTTTTCCGGTCATCTGCAGCTTGCCTTCGGAAGTTTGGTATTTGTATTTTTGTATATTTTATTTCAAACGCGTAAAAGAGTAATTCTACTGCTTTCAATTGCATTGGGATTGGGATTTTCGGCTGTACAGCTAATTCCAACAACTGAACTTATTGGGTACTCTGCAAGAGTTCCTCATGAGTTAGGAATAGTAACGAAAAATTTTTTATTGCAGGTACATCAACTAATTCTTTTTATCTCGCCCGATACGTACGGAAATCCCGCTACGCGTAACTATTTATTAGACGATACATATCCTGGAAATGCTTTTTTCATTGGAGTTGTACCATTGTTATTTGCAATTTATGGTGCAACAAAATTTAGAAAAAATTCACGTATTAATTATTTTGTAGTTTTAAGTATCGTGCTATTAGTTTTTCTTATTAATAATCCGATCTCGGAATTATTTTATTCACTGAATATCCCATTCTTATCTACTAGCGCGCCATCAAATTTTTTATATTTATTAAGCTTTTCACTCAGTGTTCTTGGTGCAGCAGGATTAACTTTTTGGCAGAAAAAAAAGGAATTAAAAATCTTGCTAATACCTATAGCTATATTTTTACTTTCACTTATTTTATTAGGGTTTCATGAGCTTTTTCACATTCCGTACCTATTGAAGCTGGGATTGCTAGGATGTGGTGTTATCGTATTTTTTGGAATCAGTATAATTATCTCAAAATTTCTAAAAAAGAAGGCCATAGTGTATATTTTTTTGCTGATGACCTGCTTTGAATTATTCTATTATTTTCAAAAATTTAATCCTTTTGTCTCGTCAAAATTGATTTATCCCTTAACTCCAATCGAAACATTTCTTAAAGAAAGAGCAGGGTCTAGTCGTCATTGGGGGGTAGGGGCAGCAAATTTGGAGGCCAACTTTTCAACACACATGAAAGTATATTCACCAGAAGGATATGATCCTCTGTACCCCAAATGGTATGGCGAATACATTTCGGGCAGACAGACTGATTTTTCAATACGATCGGATGCAAGAATTACATCTACTGAAGGGAAAGGATTATTAAGTATAAAGTACGTTTTAGATAGGGTAGAGAATGGATCTACGGAAAAAACACTACAGCCCGGTAGTTTTAAATTGATTGATAGTTTTGGAGGGTGGAGAATATTTGAAAATAGTAAAGCGCTTCCGCGTGTTTTTTCCGTTACATCAGATTGTTTGCCTTCAATGTCTTTAGAGAGATGTAATTCAGATGGTAATTTGATTGTGGGGAAAATACTTGCGTATAGTCCTACGGAAATAAAAATTAAAACCGGTTCTAGATCAGGTACGCTCATTTTGACAGACACTTATTATCCGGGTTGGCAGGCAACGAGCCGTGGAAAGCGACTGGATATAATTGCATACAACAAAACTTTTAGAGGAATTGAGAACCTTGACGCTAATCAGGAGGTGTTATTGCGATATATGCCCAATTCGTTTAAATGGGGAGTAATTATTACTATAATAAGTATAGTGTCAGGTTTTTCTATATTACGTTTCTATCGTTATGAAAAATAAAATAGTTGTTTTATTGTTTTGTGTAATTTTATTAATCGCAGCCTTTTTGAGGCTTTTTATGCTTTCCTCAGTACCAAACGGCCTTCAGCAGGACGAAACATCAATTGGGTATAATGCCCTCAGTATAGTACAAACAGGTAAAGACGAATACGGAAAATCATTTCCCCTATCTTTTAAAGCCTTCGGAGAGTACAAACTTCCTTTGTCAATTTATCTAACATCTGCATCATTTGCACTTTTTGGCGTATCGGATTTTACCCTAAGATTGACATCAGCAATTTTTGGAATATTAACTGTAGTTGTGGTTTTCTTCCTGACACTTAGAATAACAAAGAGCAGGCAAGTAGCTTTTATCGCTATGGGTCTTCTTGCAATTAATCCCTGGCATCTCCATTTTTCCAGAGGCGCGTACGAAGTAACTCCTGCTCTGTTTTGTATTACATTGGGCATATATCTGTTTTTAGTATTTTTGAAGAAAAATTCTTCATATTTATTGTCTTTGAGTCTTATATTTTTTGCTTTATCAATGTATGGGTATAATATTGCACGTCTTTTTGTTCCACTTCTATTAATCCTCTTAGGAGTGTTCTATCTTAAAAAAAATAAGCAATTACCAAAGAAAATTTTTGCGATGCCATTGATAGTTTTCCTAATATTTATATTGCCGTTTTTGTACACCGTCTTTACTAGTGGCGGATACCAAAGTACAAAAGGGACTTTGATAACAACAAGCGCCAGTGTTCAGGCGGCCAATCTGGAAACGAGGAGCTACATAAATCAGGAAAATCATTTCATTTCGAAGATTCTGTTTAATAGTGTCGAGTCAAACGCTGTGTATTATGTAAAAAATATTGCTTCATATCTTAATGCGGAATTCTTTTTTGTAAATGGTTCAACGCACGGAAATCACGGTATAGGAAACGTTGGTCAATTTTATATATTTGAATTGATATTCATAATTTTAGGGATCGTTTTTTTAATTCGTTCGAAAAATAATTGGAATATATTACTTTTTGGATGGGTTGGGCTTGTTATTGCAGTTGCCTCCCTAACTCGCGAGGCTCCCCATGCAACGCGGGCATATTTCATGGTTGTCCCTTTAACTATTATTTCAGCAATTGGTTTTTATGAAATTATAAAAAAGGTAAGAAATCTTCACATGAATTACCGATTTATTTCTGTGATTGCCTTATTTGGTATATTCCTATATTTTGTTTTTTACTATATGTCATCTTACTATTTTAGATTTCCTGTATTTTATGCCAAAAACTACCGTTCGGAGGATAGAAAATTAGTAAAACTTTTACAGGAAAGATATGACAAATATGATGTTATTTATGTCGATAACGAAGCGCAAATGCTATACACTTCTATACTTTTTTATTCTCAATTTGATGCGTCAGAATTTCAGAAAAGCGTATTTAGGGCAAAGGATGATTCTGAAGGTTTTAGCCGAGTAACGTCTTTTGGTAAATATGAATATGTTGATGTGGATAATTTTAACCCTCAACAGAAGTCTTTACTTATTTCCACGAGGGAGATACCAGGATTTGAAGTTATTGAGAGATTTAATTATCCTTCACGTCCTGTTGTGATTGCAAAGGGACAGGAAATTGTAAGTTTTCCAGTAGAGGACGTTGCTTATGTATTATTGGAGAAAAATTAACATTATTTTATTTATAGCGCTGATCTTACTACTCCTTCCTTCAGTTGTTCTACTTTTATTGCCTGGTTTTTTAACAACCGATGATGCTACTTGGATGGTTATTCGCTTTACTGCTTTTTTTGACTCTTTGAGGGATGGGCAAATTCCGGTAAGGGTACTAGAAAGACTTAATAATGGATACGGCTATCCGGTGGCAAATTTTTTATACCCGGGGTTTTTATACGTTGCATCAATTATTCACATCATAGGATTTGGATTCGTTGACTCGATAAAAATTGTTCTAATTCTGTCAATGTTCCTTTCGGGAATATTCTCTTACGTATGGCTTAAGAAAATATTTGACCCATACGCAGCATTTATTGGCAGTCTTTTCTATGTTTATACTCCGTACCATCTTTACGATTTGTATACCAGGGGATCGGTAGGTGAGGTTATGGCTTTTGCATGCTTGCCATTCATATTATGGCAAATTGAGCGAAAAAGTCTTCATTTTATCGCATTCGGAGTGTTCATACTTATACTTTCACACAATTCTTTAGCTTTGCTTTTCTTTCCATTAATATTTTTATATGCAATATTTACGAAAAATTTTCTTGTCACTTTATGCGGAGGATTATTGGGTACTGCGATGTCTGCTTTTTTTATTATTCCGGCAATCTTTGAGCTTTCGTATACAAAATTCTCGAATGTTAATATTTCTAATCCTCTTGAATACTTCGCTTCTATTCAACTGGTTGGATACTCATCATTGACGGTGCTTGCTGTATTTTTAATTTCGTTGACAATGATGAGGAGATCTGTAAAATTTATTCCTCGTAAAGGAGTACTTTCTCTATTTTTTGTCATTTTTCTTGTAAGTATTTTTCTGAGTACCGAAATCAGTAGTTGGTTATGGAAAATCATTCCATCACAATTTATACAATTTCCTTTTCGCGCACTTTCGCTTATTGTAGTTTCTGTCGCATTTATTTCGGCATTTATACTATCAAAATTAAAAGGAATGGTACGCCTAGGAGTAGCCTTAATACTTCTTGTTGTACTCGCTTATTCGGCAATGCACTTTATAAACGATAAGTCGCGAACAAATTATCCAGATGAGTACTACTCAACAAACATGGATACGACAACTGTCAGGGATGAATATATGCCGGTTTGGGTTGTAACAAAACCGGAGAAAGCACCTAGTAAAAAAATTGAAGTAGTAAAAGGTAATGCTGAAGTAGAAATAATAACTTTTAATTCACGCAAAGTTGAATTGGATTTAAAAAATAGCATTAATTCAACCGTCAGAATAAATCAAATATACTATCCAGGATGGAATGCATATATGAATTATGAAAAAATTGAGATCGAGCATGATAACGAATTTGGAGTCATGGATGTGAATGTGCAAAGAGGTGCCGGAAGACTTACTCTAAATTTTGAGGAAACACCCATTCGCTTTTTAAGCGATGTTGTAACCGTTCTTGCAATCATTGGCGGAATGCTTTTAATGATGCGTCCACTTCTTAAATTTAAATAATGAAAACTATAATTACTTTATTTTTTGTAGTCTCTTTGAGCATTTTTACCATCACTCCGTTGTTCAACAAAGGTTTTTTTGAATTTCACGATAATACTCAAGTTGTTAGGGTTTATGAAATGGGGAAAATGCTGATGGAAAAAGTATTTCCAGTGCGGTGGGTTCCGGATTTGGGTTATGGATATGGATATCCGATTTTCAATTTCTATGGGCCACTGCCTTATTATGTAGGAGGAGGTTTTAGCAGTATCGGATTTGATGCTCTAGCTTCGACAAAATTAATGTTTGGTGTGGGTATTTTGCTGAGTGCTATTACAATGTTTTTCTTTGCGAGAAAGTTCTTTGGTGAAACCGGAGCACTTCTTAGTTCAGTTATATATGCGTACTTTCCGTATCACGCCGTCAATATTTATGTAAGAGGAGCCGTTGGTGAATTTTTTGCGTATGCATTTTTGCCATTATTATTTTTAGGTCTATATCAGTTGCTAGATGTTAAAAAACTGAATGGATATTTATTGCAGCCGGTGCTTTTGATAGTATTTAGTTTTTTCCTTATTGCGACATCTCATAATCTTTCAATATTTATGGTGCTAGTGCTTCTTCTTCCCTTGTTATTGACCGGTATAATTTTTGCAAAATCAAGAAAAATATTTGTGTATGTATCCGGAATATCTTTACTATGTGGCTTTTTACTTTCCTCATTTTACATAATCCCTGCATTTCTTGAAATGGGATATACGAATGTATCCTCACAAGTTGGCGGAGGTGCTGACTTTAGGGATCATTTCGTATGTCTTGGTCAATTTTGGGATGGAATGTGGGGGTACGGAGGGTCTATTGCGGGATGCGATGACGGGTTAAGCTTTAAATTGGGAAAGCTAAATGTCTTACTATTAATATTGTCTCTCATATTCTTAGGTTTCTCATTTTATAGAAAAAAGCTAAAGACACCGGAGAAAATGGTAATTGTAAGTTTTGTTCTTTTGATAGTATGTTTCTTACTCACCCTATCCGTATCAGAACTTATTTGGGTGAATATTCCCTATATGGATTATATCCAATATCCGTGGAGATTTATTAATTTCATTGCACTTTTCATGTCATTTTTATCAGGATTTTGTATTTATTTCATTAAGGAGAGGGTGGGTACTAAGGTAGCATATATAGCATTAATGGTGATTGCATTTTTTATACTGATAGGTAACCAAAAACTATTTTTACCTCAGAGTTTTAATAGTAATTCCGTGTCGTTTTATACAGAGCGGGAGTATGTTTCGTTTACCGTTTCGAAAATTTCTGATGAATATATGCCGCGCGGGTTTGGTATACCTCAAAATTATTCGGAAGTTCCATCAGATATCGCCGAATTTGAAAACGAAAAAGGAAATATCTCCATAGAAATAAATAAGCCTTACTACCTCAAGATAAATTATGAGATTTCAGCTGATGGGTTTTTGCATATAAACCGCGCGTTCTTTCCTTCGTGGAGAGCATACATTAATGGAATAGAGGCTCCAATTTATCCGGTAAAAAATGGTATGAATGTATCCATTACAAGAGGAGTTGGGTTACTAGAATTGAAGTTTAAAAATACTCCGGTTCAGACCATTGGGAATACTCTTACAATTATTGCTTTTTTGGCTTTGTTTGCTGTTATAATAATTGTTTCAAGAGCGAAAAAAAGAAAATAAATATGCAAAATAAATTACCTGAGCTAACCCTTTTTTTTCCATTTTGGAATGAAGAAAAAAATGTGAAACACGTTGTCGAAAGCGCTATCCCTATCATGAAGGATGTTGCTGACGAATGGGAAATACTGATAATAGATGACGGGTCTTCAGATAATACGTATGAAATTGGGAAGGAGCTTGCAAGAAAATATAGAAATGTAAGGGCAATTACCCACTCGCCAAATAGGGGATATGGCGCTGCTTTGCGTGAAGGGTTTGATAATGCACGATATAAATATATTGTGTTTACAGATGGCGATAGGCAATTTGATTTTGCAGAGATTACAAAATTCATCGACGAGATTAAGGGTGCGGATATTGTTATCGGATTTAGGAAAAAAAGAAGGGATAAATTTGTTAGACATGTTCTTATGTATATGCTTAAAATATGGGACTTTATATTTTTCAGATTTTATTTTAAAGATATTGACTGCGGATTTAAAATGTTTAGAAAATCGGCATTTGCAGAACTCGCACCATTACGGTCTGAAGGGGCAATGATCACGACTGAAATTCTGGCAAAGGCTACTCGTAAGAAATTAAAAATTAAAGAAGTTGAAGTCAGCCATTATCCTCGTGAATTTGGTGACCAAAGTGGGGCAAATATTGCAGTGGTAGTTCGTGCGGTTTTGGAAAGTTTTATCTTGTGGTTTGACATACATAATAAGAGAATATAAAGACTATCGAGTACGAGTCTGTGTTTGTTGGTATACGGTTCCGCTATAATTAAAGATGGCAGAAACATTGATCAATTTATGGATGATTTTGAGTTACATGCGATTGCGACAAAATCCGTAAAGGGTGCATTTGCTCTTGTTTCCCGCTCATTCATACTTCAACTTATTGGTCTTGCCACTAGTTTTGTACTTACAATATTTTTGGATCCTGCCAGTTTTGGAATTTTCTTTGTAGTTTCGTCAATAATTGTTTTCTTCAATTACTTTCAAGATATTGGACTTGCAGCATCTCTTATCCAATCCAAGGAGGAGCCGACAACAATACAGCTTAGAACTGTTTTTGTAACACAGCAACTAATAGTGCTTTCACTTATTATACCTGCACTGATTTTCTCCTCAAAAATTTCTTCTTTTTATAAATTAGATGAGCAAGGGCACATGCTTCTGGTTGTCCTTCTTTTTTCTTTTCTTCTTACCTCATTAAGAACTATCCCGACAGTTCTTTTAGAGCGCAAACTTGACTACGGCAAGCTAGTTATTCCTCAGATTCTCGAAAATTTAGTTTATAACGGTGCATTAATAATTTTTGCAGCGTTGGACTTTAAGGTTACAAGTTTTACCATTGCTGTACTTTTGAGAAGCATAGTAGGGCTTGTTGCTCTTTACATCATCCAACCATGGCCAATTGGTATTGCATTTGATCGGCATTCGCTAAAAAGGCTTATGTCTTTCGGAATTCCATTCCAGGCAAATAGCATATTAGCTTTATTCAAGGATGATTTTAGGACAATTTATTTGGGGAAAGTGCTTCCAATTGCACAGCTAGGTTATATAGGATTTGCTGAAAAAGTAGCATATTTACCCCTTAGATTGGTTATGGATAACGTTATAAAGATCACATTTCCTTCCTTTAGCAGACTGCAGGATGACAAGAAGGCATTAAGAACTGCAATTGAGAAATCCTTATTTTTGATTGCTCTGGCAATTTTTCCGATCGCAGTTTTAATTATTAGTTATTCTCCTTTTTTGATTCAATATATCCCACGATATCAGAAGTGGGAACCTGCACTATTGTCTATTATCTTCTTTTCCCTTGGAACAGTTCTTTCTTCTATCTCAACTCCTCTTACGAACTTTCTCAATGCAATTGGTCGCGTCAAAATAACATTTTATTTCATGATTTTTTGGACAGCCGCGATTTGGGTTTCGACGTTATGGTTGATTAGTGTTATGGGTTACAACGGTGTTGCAGCATCGTCATTTCTTGTATCTCTAAGCTCGGTTGGAGTTTTTATTGTTTCAAAGCGGTATGTTGAGTTTTCGGTTATCAGACCGATATTCAAACAGCTCATTGCAGCAGGAGTAATGTATGCATTTGCTCTTTCCACCTCTTATTATGTGACCTCACTTCTATCCACAGTTCTTTGGGGGTTTGTATCGATTACTTTTTATGGTCTTTTCATGTTTTTGATAGCAAAAAACGAGTGCATCAGAATTGCCAAATTTATTCTAATCTCAATGCGCACAAAGCATTAATTTGATAGACTCAGTATATGAAGGTTAGTGTTGTTATATCCGCTTACAACGAGGAGGCCAAAATTGAAGAGTGTTTGAACTCGGTAAAGAAAATTGCTACTGAAATAATTTTTGTTGACAATTGTTCCACAGACAAAACAGTTCAAATCGCGGGGAAATATACAAATAAAATTTTTTCCCGTGAGAACAACATAATGCTTAACATTAATAAGAATTATGGCTTTACCAAAGCAACAAGCGACTGGATACTAAGTCTTGATGCAGACGAGCGCGTGACAGAGGAGCTCTCAGAGGAAATTCTGGCACTTAATGAGATTTCTGTTTCGGGATATTATATTCCCCGTAAAAACATCATTTTTGGCAAATGGATACAACACACAGGATGGTATCCGGATTATCAATTAAGGTTATTTAAAAGGGAAAACGGTAAGTTTGCCGAAAAACATGTGCATGAGGAACTGACTCTTGAAGGGACTAAGGAAAGGCTTATTAGTCCATTGCTTCACATGAATTATGAAAATGTAAGCCAATTTTTAAATAAAATGATAAAAACGTATACGGTTTCTGAGGCAGATAACAAAATCAGAGAAGGATATAAATATAATTCTCTTGACGTTATTAAGATGCCGATTTCAGAATTTGTAAAGAGATATTTTGCAGAAAAGGGGTATAAGGATGGAATGCATGGATTTATCCTCTCTTTATTGCAAGCATTTTATCATTATGTAGTTTTTTTAAGGCTTTGGGAAGCAAATAACTATCCTGAAGAAAAAGACACGAAGAGTCTACTGGCTGAAGGAGGGCGGTTAGCTCGCCACGAATTTGGATACTGGATAGGGCATGAAAAAATATCAAACGAAAAAAATCCCTTAAAGAAGCAATTTTACAGAATCAAAAGGAAAGTCCTTTCTTGATGCAAAAAATAATAATTTCCATTCTTCATTACAACAGCAATAGAGACACACTTGCCTGTCTCGCTTCGCTTATGGATTCAAATCTTAACGGTCTTGAAATCAAAACTTATGTTTTGGATAATGCTTCCCGCGAGACATTAGATATAGACGTTTCTACGTATAAAAAAATTGGTCTTAGTATTATTAAAAGCAAGATTAACTTAGGATTTACAGGTGGGCACAATTTGGTTTACAAGAATACTAAGGATGTTTCCTATGACTTTTTTCTTCTTTTGAATAACGATTCTATTGTCGATTCAAATTTGCTTCAGGAAATGGTTAAGGCAGGACATGAAAAAAAAGTCGGCGCTGTGGTCCCAAAAATATATTTTACTAAGGGTATGGAATTCCATAAGAATAGATATTCGGAAAGTGATATGGGGAAAGTTTTTTGGTATGCGGGAGGGAAGCTTGATTGGGATCATGTGATGAGCATTCATCGTGGCGTTGATGAGGTAGACGTGGGGCAGTTTGATAAACAGGAGGAAATTGATTTTGCGACGGGAGCTTGCCTTTTAATAAAAAAAGAGGTACTTAATAAAATTGGCCTATTTGATAGGAGATATTTTCTATACTATGAGGACGCAGATCTAAGCGTAAGAATTAGAAAAGCAGATTTTGAAATCATGTATTGTCCGCATGCTGTTGCTTGGCACAATAACGCCGGATCCTCAGGCTCCGGATCGGAACTTCATGATTATTATTTGACAAGAAATAGAATGCTATTTGGTATAAAATTTGCGCCTATAAGAACTAAATTTGCGCTTATAAGAGAAAGTTTTAGACTGTTGTTGTCAGGTAGGAGATGGCAGAGAATCGGAATAAAAGACTATTACCTTAAAAAATTTGGTAAAGGCAGTTACTAGGCTCAAGAATGAATCAATATTTAGACGTTATTTTCCTTAACTCATTGCTGACAAATATTCTTTTTTTACCCCTTTTTTTGACGGCGGTATTTCTTGCATTTTATATACCTGGAAGAGTTATTTTTGGAGAAATGCTTAATGATTTTTCAAAAGACTGGCTTATAAGACTTGTGCTTCCCACAACTTTGGGATTGGTATTATGGGCATTTCAAGGTATAGTTTTTGGTTATTTACATTTAAGGTTTTTGACTTATCTCTATATTGTTGCTTTTCTTTTCTTTTGGGTTAGACATTATAGGAAGAAGATTCATATACCAAATAATGCAAAGCTCTCGTTAAAAAAAATTTTACGGAAAAATATTCTACTTATTCTTCTTTTTGTAATTGGAATTTTTGGACAAAATCAACAATTTATTATCACAGCCTTTGAGTTCTCCGATGGCATACGGGGTTTTACCGGTTCGCTTGATGACACATTTTGGCATACCGGTCTTATAGAATCACTAGTGAGGAACTTTCCGCCGATCGAACCCGGAATGAGTGGCGTGGAAGTTCATAACTACCATTATTGGTCAAATGTTGTGATAGCTGAGTTGGTAAGAATATTCCACCTTCCTCTTTTATCAACGCAGTATCTTTACATGGGTATTCTTATTTCATTTTTACTAGGGAGTCTAGCATATGTGTTAGGAAAGCAATTGGGTTTTGGAAAAATGGGAATTTTCGTTTTTGTGTATCTGCAATATTTTTCATCCGATGTTATTTATCTACTAACTTTTATTACCCGTCAGCTATTTATATTCACCATTCATCCCCTTGAGGATGGAAGCATGCTTCTTGAAAATACTCCTCGTGCTTTTTCATTCATCGTATTATTTTTAGGAATAATCCTTGTTAAGGAATGGATGAGAAGTAAAGATAAGAAATTGGGATTTTTGATAGTATTAATTTTTGGATGTTTAATTGGTTTTAAGGTCCACACAGGTGCCATGGGGCTTGCGGGTATTTCCGCACTGTGCACATACCTGGTTTATAAAAAAAACTTCAAGGACTTGTATATTGGCATTTCTATCGTACTGGCCTTAATTATTTACCTACCTGTAAATGCAAGTGCAGGCGGCGCGTTGTTTGTTCCTTTCGAAATGACATCCCGGAATTTTGTAGTTCAAGAAGGTCTATCCTTATCTCGGCTCGAACTTGCCCGGCGGGTTTATTTGGATCATGGTAATTTCTTGCAAGCATTTCGAATGGATATTACCATGCTTGGAATATATATTATTTCGCAGTTCGGTGTTCGGGTTATTGGGTTAATTCCTTTCCGCAGGACAATTGAAAAGCTTACCTTTCCCTTATGGCTAATGTTAACAAGCGGTGTAGCATTCACATTTTTGTTTGGTGTGTTATTTATACAGCCGGTGGCAGCAGCCGATATTTTTAATTCTTTTTTGGCAGGAAGTTTTTTGCTTTCAATACTTTCAGCTGTTAGTTTTAACAATTGGTTTACCGGAAAGAAGAAACTGGTGCAGTTCATTTTTATAATAGTGCTATTGATATGTTCTTTTCCAAGGTGGGTGTATAAAACTTCAACGG
>JAUSNA010000042.1 GCA_030645455.1 Candidatus Levyibacteriota bacterium
TTCAACTTTATCATCATATAAGCGGGCAACTACATTTTTATTTTCTCTTGTATCACTAACTAGTTTGTTCATGTATTTAACTCAACCACTACTTGACGGACAACCATAAATGGCTTTACTGGTACGTCAATAATGGTCGAAACACCTTTTATTGTACACACACCCGTGAGCACAAAGTCAACTTCCTCTTGCAGTTGTCTATCTAGCTTCTCAAAAGTAAAAGGAGTGGGTTCTTTGGACCTATTTGCGGACGGAGCAACAAGAGGCACACCCACATTTCCAATGATTTCCAAAAGCTGACTATGATCCGGAAGTCTTACTGCTAAAGTATCCCCTCCTGCACGTACTATTGAAGGAACTTTATCTTTTCTGCATTTTAAAATTATAGTTAGCCCACCCGGCCAATATTTATTTATCAATTCCAAAGCTTCATCATCAATCTCGACATACTCGCGTGCCATTTCAATTGAGTTGACGAGCACTAAAAGAGCTTTCTCTTCGGGACGGTTTCTTATGTCATACACTCTTTTTACAGCACCGACATCATCCATTCTGCATCCGATCCCAAATGCAGTATCTGTCGGAAATATTCCAACCTTTCCATTTCGCAAATTCTGTGCTACTTCATTTATGTCTTCTGTAATATTAGGCATAATTCGTTGTGATTTTTCTTCCTTCAGGAACTTTTTGCTCAATAGTTATATCCCATACTTTTTTATTGACTAGATTTTGTCCAATTTCCGGCCATTCAATTACAACTACTCCTTCGGGATCGCTTAAAAATCCCTGCAGATCTATTTCTTTTGTTTGTTTTTCATTTTCCAACCTATATAAATCCAAATGATATAGCGTTTTTATGCCAAGTTGATTTTGTGCCGGATGAGTTCTTACCACAATAAATGTTGGGGAAGCTACCCTAGATACCACACCCAATCCATTCGCAATGCCTTTAGTAAAAGTGGTTTTGCCGCTACCCAATTCCCCATGCAAAAAAACTATATCTCCTGGCCTGAGCTTTGAAGCAAATTCTTCTCCTGCCTTTATTGTTTGGTCTTCATTGTTAACTTCAATAATTTTTTCCATAAATTTATTGACTCCTCATTTCCTCCAATTTGTCCTTTAGATAATTATTGTACACGAGAACCCCACAAGCACAGGTTACCAAAACCGCACCCATTAAAATCAAAAGCTTTGCCCAATTATATTGGGTTTCTTTTTTGGCAAGGTCATCCAATTTCCCTCCAAGCTCAATACCTGCCCCCTTAACTTCCTGCTGGGGCATGTCGGCATTTGTTGACATCATTGTTGCTTCCATTGTGGCCTCACCATCGATTCCTGTCGGACTAATCCGAGGAGTGGGAGTCACTTTTTTTGTTGGAGTGGGGGTATTTGAGGAAGTGGTTGTAGGAGTTGGGGTAGGAGTTGGAGTATTGGCAGGCTTTGGAGTCGGCGTTGGAGTGGGTGTGTTGGTTGGGGTCGGTGTATTTGTCGGTGTTGGACTCGGAGGCCCAGAATTTACTGCACTCTCAGTGGGTGTTGCATCATTCACAAAAGATCCTGTTCCATTCGGTATCCGTGACCAAGATTTTCCTTCGATGGTTGAGCTGAAAGACATTGAATCTATTTGTTGATCTGAGTTATCCCTAAGAATTACTCCATCTCCACCATCATTGTTCAAGGAGATTTCCGTCGTTGCCTTATTAAATGTCTTGTATCCACCTGGTGCTATTGAATTATTTGAACTCTCTAGTATTGTATACGTTTTCGTAGATCCTGCTGTG
This sequence comes from Candidatus Levyibacteriota bacterium, assembly GCA_030645455.1. Taxonomy (GTDB): domain Bacteria; phylum Patescibacteriota; class Microgenomatia; order Levybacterales; family GWA1-39-11; genus JAUSNA01. Next base: position 1,782 of record JAUSNA010000042.1, read on the forward strand.
TCTGAGATTTTCCACCCTGTAACTGTTATTGCTTCCGATCCTTTATTGTAAAGTTCAATAAACTCAGTTTCCTCTGATCCTTCCGGATTTGGAAAAACTTCATTTATTACAATATCTGAATTTGCGGCAAAAACTTTACCAGGGAAGAAAAGGTAAATAATTACAGCGATAAGAAATGGTACTCTCATGATTAATACCTCTGATTTAAAGACATACTTCTATAAGATGCAAGTAAGTATTTGGGGGCAGATATTTTACGTGTAGCAAAACCTTGCTTTTTATAAGAAAACTACCTTCTCGTACGACACGATCCTAACTCCTGGGTAGCGCTCTTGATACGAAATGTTCTTTCCTCCGGGCGTGAATGGATCATTCATGTAATAATTACCATTTGAACCACTTCTAAATACAACAAAGTGGTCGGCAAGCCCACCTCCATCATAGGATATACCAACGACAAGCGGATTACCTGCGGACAGTACTGCATCTACCTCTGAGTAAACTCTATCCGTTGTCTTTCCTTCAGCCGAAATCCTCTTTAAAAGATATGCAGGATAATACGAAGCAAAATTCCCCGGGTTTGAATTTATTGTTGCAGGTGTTACTCCTCTATTTCCATAATGCGTATAGACCATTGCCATTGAAGTTACCAAGCATCCGTCGCTAGCAAGAGTATATTGAGTACCATTTAGAGACTGGTTGCCCCACTGCGAGTCTCTTTGATTGTAGTAGCATCCCCAGTCATCGCATGACGTCTGTCCCGAAAGTATAGAAGCACCTCCCTGAGTTGTCGTAAAGTTACGAAATCCCTCCAGCTGGGCTCTGGCCTGAGAAAGCAGCCTTTGATAATTTGCTTCACTTCCCTGCGTTTCTGCAAGCAATTTCTTTTTTTGATCCTTATCCTGATTTAGCTGCTCGGTGAAAGCTTCAAGCTTTTTGCTCAATGCCTCTTGCTCTTGTTTTTTATCTTCCAGTATCTCTTGTTGATTTGCATAATTCACTTTTGCCTGCTCAGCAGCATAAATATTGCGCTTGTCAAATAACTGCACAATTTTCAGATACTTAAGTCTCATGAAAAAATTATCCAAATTGCTCGCAGTAAGCAATACTTGCCACGGATCTACCGTTCCTACCTGATATACGGCTTTTGCGCGGCCTAAGAATGCATATGATGTGCGCTCCAAATCTCCCTCAGAGCTTGAAATTTTTGTTTTTGTTATATCTATATCATCCTCAAGCTCCTCTATTTGATATTGAGTAGACTGGATTTTTGCTTCAGAAAGTTTGATTTGTGTATCCGCAGCAGCTATTTGAGAAGATAGAGTTTTTCCTTGTCCCTGAACATCGCTCAACTTCTTCTGCAAGAATGCAGGGCAATCACCGACACTTACGTTATTATCCTTACAATCCTGCACATTACTGGATTGGGATGTTGAAGCAGGGGTAGCAGTTGGAGTGGGAGTTGGATCCTCCGCAAGGGAAGTTCCCGCCGCGGAAAAAAAAAGGGCAGCTATGAAAAATGGTAGTGCTACATTTCGTATCTCAAAACTTAACATGACGCTTATTTTAGGTACCGGAGAACAGCCAAAAAACTTGAAAATACTCCTAAAAATATTGCTGACACAAGAAGAATTCCGAGAACTTGCACCATTAAAATGGGCTCGATTGGCAATACGGGAACATTCCCGAAAAAGGACTCTATTTTAGGAGTAGCATAAAAATACAAAACCCCATAAGACACCCCCCACCCAATAATTGCGCCGATTGCTCCATAAAATATCCCCTCAAGTAGGAATGGGGTGCGTATGAACCAATTGGAAGCACCAATCAGCTTCATGATCTCAATCTCATCTTTTCTTACCGTAATTTTTATACCAATAATAGTCAGAATGACAAAAGTACTTACAACCAGCAAAATACTTATGATAACAATTCCTATTTGACGTAACCCATTGGTAAATTTGATCAAGGTATCAACAATGTCTTTTTGAAATACAACCTCATCTACGGCTGGTGAGCCTTTCGAAATTTGTGCCAATTCTGAAAGGTATACAGCGTCTGTTGCCTGAACATCAAGAGACGCTGGCAGTATATCCGCTGTCACTAGATCCAGAAGCAACGGGTCTTCTTTATTTTGTTGTTTGTATATCGATAAAGCTTCTTCTTGTGATACGAATTTTATACTTTGAGCTTTACCGGTACTATTCAACTGGTCTTTCAATTTATTCACTTCGTCTGCAGATGATTCTTGCTTAAAAAATACAGAAAGCTGAGGACGTCCTTCGAAATAATCAATTATCCGGATAGAAATAATTGTCAGTATGGAAAAAGCCGCAATTGATAAAAAGGTTAACGACATAATAAGAATTGCCGCAATAGACTGATATGGTGAACGTCTAATATATTTTGCTACTGTTTGTACGTGCATATTTAAAATTTACTTGACTCGCTATTTATCTGCAATACTTTCAAGTGAAATTTTATCTTCACTTTTTTCATTTTTATCCTCTTTTTTTATCTCTTCCTTTTCATGTTTGGCCTCATGTGCCTTTACTTCTACATTTTTTTCCTCAGCATTTTTTTCATGAGTTTTTGATGAAGATTCTTCGTGAGAAACGTGCTTTTTCTCCTCACGGCTTCGTCGGTCATCTTTCAATTTCCCTTTCTCAAGCACAATAACTCTTTTTTTTGTGCTGTCAATAATCCTATCGTTGTGAGTGGCCATAAATATTGTCGTTCCCTGCTTATTTATTGACTCTAATAGATCTAATATCTGCCTACTCGTCTCAAAATCCAAATTACCGGTAGGCTCGTCTGCAAGAATTACCTCTGGATCAAAAACAAGTGCACGTGCAATAGCAACCCTTTGGCGCTCTCCTCCTGATAACTGAAGAGGGAACTTTGAAAAGGCACTTTCAAGACCAACGCTAGTAAGCACTTCTTCGGCACGTATTTTTGCATCTTTTTCAGAAACTCCGGAAAACTGCAAAGGTAACATCACATTTTCACCAACCGTTCTGTCGGTGAGCAATTTAAGATCTTGAAAAACAACACCAACATTTCGCCTCAACTGTCGTATCTTTTTTCCCGGTAATTTATTGACGTTAATGTCCCCAATTTCTATAACACCCTCAGATGGAAGAAGATCCCGGATAATGAGACGGAAAATCGTGGTTTTCCCGCTCCCCGTTGGTCCTATTAAAAAGACGAAATCTCCTTTCTCAATGGAAAAAGTTACGTTATCTAAAGCGAGGTCAGAATAGTATTGTTTGGATACGTTCTTGAAATGAATCATTGTGATAAATTACTGATGCTATTGCTTTTAAACTCATGCATTTAGTTCCTAAAATTACTGCACTTAGGTTTTAATCCTTCAACCTAGAGCACCTCAACTTTACCAACATCCATTAGCCATCCGGCCTTTTGAGCAGAGTTTGTTTGTCCCCAGACTTTTACTTTCCTTCCGGTGAATTGCGCAAGATCAACAGTTGATGAACTCATATATACATTCTGGGAATCTCCTCCCGGCCGCTCTAAATGATATTCGCCTTCACCGTCAATCCCACCTTCC
>JAUSNA010000045.1 GCA_030645455.1 Candidatus Levyibacteriota bacterium
AACCCGACAATTCGGTGAGTTTTTTGCAGAAGCCGTCACGCCAATCATGACGACCAAATACAGAATTAGGCGATACTTTTCCGGCTATATATAAAATCAGTTTCTTCATAATTTATGGGGTTAATTTTTTTAAGTTAGAAAACCGTCAGGATATTGAAGTGTCGAGTATGATGTCGTAGAATGTCTCGGTATATCTGATGTTCCAAACTCGGCACATCGTTAGTTAAATGTAAAAAAGAGTCTGGAATATGGGTTGAGCCCCACGATACCTTATTATTAAATGTAGAAGTGGGGCGAACCAGATATACCGTGTTCTGCGAAGTAATTTAATTTGCGGTTTCCAACAGTTCGATTGCTTCCAAAGAAAGTGCTTTTACATTTACAGGAGCGCCATCAAGCTTTTTTACTTCATCAGCAGTGAACCATTTGAGGTTGGTGGTCTCCCCATTTTGCGGACTTAGTTTATCAGAATTAGCTGTTGCATAATAAATAAAGTCAATATGCTGGTGAAACTGATTTATATTCTCAAGCAAAATGTGCATTGGGCGAAATAACTGTACGACATCGCCCATCTCAATTTGTTTGTCTGGATTGTACAATGTTACATCTAAGCCAGACTCTTCTTTTATTTCGCGCAATGCAGTTGTCTGGGGTAGTTCATCTCTGTCGATATGTCCACCAACCGGAATCCAAATGCCGAGCTTTTTATGCAAGTGTAAAAGCACTTTCTTTTTGTGTACGATGATTGTTGTCGCGGTGAAATGTTTTGTGATTTCCATAGGAGCAAATTAATATTATTTCGCAGAATGTTTCATAGTATCTGATGTCCCGAGTAATCTCGGGATATGGACGAAGGTTTCGTTAGAAACCGTAGTCAGATACTATGTGTTATATGAAGTACATAGTTTTCCTTTGATTCTGAGTAATCTTGAGAATTGCTCTTAAAAAGAATCCTATTTTGTTTTTTAATTCCTGCCTGCCGGCAGGCAGGTTGGGCGAGGGCTTAAGCGCAGGGTGAATGCACGAAGCCCAAAATACCTTAGCGTATTTGTATTTTAGATCTTTCTGTATCTTGCACTTCTTCCCAGCCCGATTCTTTCAACCTTTTTGAGTTTAAGTAATGCGTCCACGGCTTGTTTAACGGTTGGTCTGGCTACTTTGGTATTCTCCAAAATATCTCTGATGTTCGTTTCTTTTACTTTCTCAATGTATTGCCAAACAATAAGTTGCTTTTCCGATAAAATCTTTTCTATATTTTCTTTTGATAATAATTCAACAGCCATTTGTGATTGTTCCAAAATAATATCAAATAGAAAATCAAGCCAAGGGTTGATACTTTCTTTCTTTGTACCCATGGTTTTCTGACTTCTGCGCAATGCAATATAATAATCTGGCTTGTTATCTTCAACTATTTTTTCATGAGAAACATAGGGCATATATAAATATCCCTTTTGAAGTAACAGCATGTTGGTTAATACACGCGATAATCTTCCGTTCCCATCGGAGAAGGGATGGATTTTTAGAAATTCAACTAAAAAGTTTCCAATAATCAAAAGCGGATGATATTTTTCTTCTTTCAACACTTTTATAGTCCACTCAACCAATTCTTGCATTTGGATAGGCGTAAGATAGGCGAGTGTAGTGTCAAATAAAATACCGACCGAGTTCCCTGCCTCGTCTATCATGTGCACTTTATTCTCGCCTTTTTTGTATTCTCCTCTATGGCCTTTGTCCTTTTCTACATACTTCAAAAGTTCTTTATGAAAATGTTTTATAGCGCTTTCATTGAACTTCAAGCTTTTCCAAGAATCAAAAACATTTTCCAAAAGTTCATAATATCCTTGCGCTTCTTGCTTATCGCGATTGGTAGATTTTTGGATATTAATTCCTTTCATCAGCCTCTCAATATCTTCATCGGATAGGCGAGAGCCTTCAATACGAGTAGAGGCGCCAGTTGAGGTAATCAAAACAGATCGTTTAAGACGCCCCAGAACTTGAGGGCTGAGCTTTGCCCCAGTAATCCATCGTCCTTTCAATTCGTCAATTTTAGCGATTTTAGACACAATAACAGAAGGGATATTTTCAATCCTTTTTGAAAACTTGTCCTCAAAAGAATACATTTTTGTAGTTTTTTGCTTGTTTTTTGTCATAAGTTAATTGGATATTTCAACTATATCCAATTATATCCAATTAGATAGATGAGGTCAATGAGTATTTATAGAAAAAAGAATATTAGTTATTGTTCCGGTTTGTAAACCTTCTCTAAATCTTCCCAATCTACCCATTCATCTTTTCTAATATGATATTTACCAATCTCAAAACCTTTTTTGGTAATATCGAAAGGAACCCATCGTTTATTAAGATAAACTTCATTCCAAGCATGACGCATATTTGGGTTGCTCTCAATATAAAGACCATTAGCTAATTTGGTCGGGATTTTCAAATTTCGCAAGACGGACGCTATAACAGTAGAAAGCGATCCGCATGAAGTTTGTCTTTTTTCTAAAATGTCAGTAACCGATATAAAGCGCGATTGTCGGAAATCATTAGTGCAAGTAGTATTGTGTTTCTTAGAGTTAAATTCATCTCTGATAACCCATAATATTTTTTTAATATACGCTTTATCTATTTTGCTATCATCAATAGCTTTGGCTTTATCCAAAAGCCATTGCGGACAATCGCGAGTATATTTTCCAAATTTTAGATATTTATTCATGCTTTGATTTTAGTATATTTTTAGCTAAATGGAAAGGATGAGGTGTTCCAATAATCCCCGAACTGAGAAAATCATTGACTTTTTGGCTAAAAAGAGCTATTATTATATTACCGGTCGGCAAGGTGAGCCGATAAAATTGTCCCCAAAGGGGAGAAAGCTGGTGCAAGATGATGAACCTTACAAACATGTCAGAAGCAGAGAAGAAGGAATTCAGAAAAAACCTCAAGAAGATTGAAGGGTTGAAGGTTCCCTTCATGCAGGCAATGGCAGGGAAAGGCGATGACGGCAAGAAAATAATGAACCTGCTAATTGATCGCTATCCCATTGAAACGCAGATGTTGCCCAATCTGAAAACGCTTACAATGTTGAAAGCTACGAACAGATGGACGGATTATTCAGGATTCAGCTCGCTCTTGATTTATCCCGAGGTCATTCTCAATTTTGTGATGATTTGGGATGTAAGCGAAGACATATTTTATTTCGTCGAACTGGGGATACATGGAAGATCATATAGCCTTGGCGAAAAATACCAGGATAGTTCTCCCATGGATCCTTATATCAACCCAACCTTTATTGCTGATGATGTTGCCATGATGATCATACGGAGAACCAATGGCGATACTTATGCAATAAAGATTGACGGAACTAGATCGGTTAAATGGTCATTTTTAACGGACCTTCGCGAAATAAATCCCGAATCACTTCTGGACGAGATGACTGTGCGCGGCATGATCGACAATGGTGATGGTGAAGGATTGCATATTTGCAGTTTAGCAAAAGCTCATTGGCAAAGACTGAGTGCAAATCGTACCACCACCGACCAGATCCTCCAGAAATGGAGAAGATTAAATACGTGCAAAGATAAGTGGTCGGAATGCACTTTTGATTTTACCACTGGATACCGGGAAAATGGCAAGGAGCATGAATTGTCAGGACAATGGGCAATTGCACTTTCTCCCACCGGCGTTCTCTACGTGTATAACAAACAACGCTAATGTTTTTACGCTCAAGCAACAACGCGCTCTCATCACTGGGAGCGCTTTTTTCATCCTTAAATAGTCCTTCAGCTTCGCCCCGAGCTTGTCGAGGGGCGACCCTCTATAATAAAATAAAAAACAAAATGGAATTCTTATTTAAGAGCGGGGCTACTGCCCCAAAGGAAAACATGTATTTCATATAATGTTTCGGCATATCTGATGTTTCTGGCTCGATTCAATATTAAATGTAGAAAAGAGCCTGAAATATGGACCGAGCGAGGGCACGAGCGAGTCAGATATACTGTGTTACCCGACCCGAGCCCTGATACCTTATTTATTATATGCAAAGAAGGGCGAGAGTGCAACGGGGCAAGGATTTGCTTTTGAGTATTTGTTTTTTTATTGTGAGGTATTATTTAACAGACCAACTTGATAGCAAGGTTAAAAAAGCAAATCCGCAGAGTCAATTTTTCTTTACCATATTATTTGCTGGCCGAAAACACTCCAAGTATTAGTCCTTAAAAGAAAATCTTGCTTATTCCTTTTTGGCGAGGAGCAGAGGGCAGGGTGAATGCGACGAGCCGAATCTTCTCTTGTATGATTTTGACATATGTTTTATGATGTGTTAAATTACAGATAGTAAAATATCAATAAAAATAAAAAATGAAAAAAACAATTTTAATGATCGTTGTTGCAGTAGTAATCGCCGGAGTTTCTGGCGGGGGAGTTTATCTTTGGCAAAACAATAAAACAGGTTCCGAAAAACAAGTTTTATCAAACCAAACTTGTCCTGTTTGTACAGCGAATCAAGCGGATGCAACAGGATATAAAGAATTTATAGTGGGAAGTTTTGGAATAACTGTTACAGCAGAAGTTCCAAAAGGATGGAGCATCTATGAATCACCACAAAATGTGGGTACTGATAACCTTCAAGCTTTGCCTACCGCATCATTTGGCAAAGATGATGTTGCCTTTGGGGATATGAATTGGTCTCAGGTGGATTTGTATTTTGCCGGTGACGCCACTCATGATCCCTCAGCTAGATTGGTTCAAGAGGCAAAAAGTGGGAACTATGGGACTTGGAGTGTAGAAACGGTTGGTGGGATTAAGGCGGATGTCGTAACATTTT
>JAUSNA010000057.1 GCA_030645455.1 Candidatus Levyibacteriota bacterium
GAAAAGTATCGATTCAAAGATAAAGAGTAAGAAACACAGATCGAAAACCTCAAAAGAATGTTGGATGAAGCTCAGAGAAAAGCATCCGGCGTGAGTCAGCAGGTACAAGGAGAGGTATTGGAGGTTGATCTTGAAGAACAACTGAAGGTAACTTTTCCAACGGATTCCATAGAACCAATTGCAAAAGGGGTAAAGGGTGGGGATATCGTTCAGGTTGTAAAGAATTCAATGGGTAAAATCGCAGGAACGATACTGTGGGAGACAAAGCGTGCGAAATGGACGCCTTCATGGCTTGCAAAACTTCGTGAAGACGCGAGAAAAGTAAGTGCCACTTCCTCTATTTTGGTAACAGAAGAACTCCCTAAAAATATCTCAAGTTTTGGTTTTGTTGATAGTGTATTGGTTACCAACTATAATTTTTCAATGTCTTTGGCTGTACTTGTGAGGCGGGGTATTATGCAAACAGCTGCCGCAAAATCTGCTGCAGAAAATAAGGATGAAACCCTTGAGATGGTATACCAATATCTTCAAAGTGATGCTTTTAGACACAGGATTGAAGGGTATGTCGAAAGCATAAATACCATGAAGACAGATCTTGATTCCGAAAAAAGATCAATGGAAAGGATTTGGAAACGCCGTGAAATGCAAATAGTAAAAGCAGAATTAAGCATGTCCAAGCTAGCGGGAGAATTAGAGGGAATAATGGGTTCTGCATTTCCGACAATAAAGCAGTTGTCTTTAGATAGTGGAATCGATGATGATGAAAAACCATACTAATTTGGGGATTGAATGTGCATATTCTTTTGAAATGCTTTATAAAGCAGCATTCGGCAGAAGCTTAACGCAAAAGAAAAAGTTAGAGATGCAAAAATTACCACAAGAAGAAGTTAATTCTCTAGTTTTACTTTGGGCAAAAAAAGCAGGTTGGAAAACGCAAAAGAAAAAAGGGACAGATAAAAATATTTATCTGTCCTTCCACCCCTAATTATCTAATTAATTTTGCCGTATCACCTAATACAATCTCAAATTCCGGTCCAGTAGCGCCATTAACAGTATGAACATTAGGACGGAATGCTAATTCAGGTTTCGTTGCAGGATTGGAAACATAAGCTCTTTCTGCTGTGTTTGGGTTATCGGGTGGATAAAATCCTGCAATGGGATAGTCTCGCCATGTAGAAACCGGCCTTTCGGCTACTTTAACACTCACAAATGTGTATCCTTGAAGCCGTTCGTAATCGCTCAAAATAAATTCACCTTCTCTCAAAACCTGCCTAGTTCAGTTGTAAGTCTTTTTTGATCCTTATTGCAAGTAGCATTATTAAGGTCAGACTTGATTTGTGATTGATGCAACCTCCAAAGCTTCAACCTGTGCGCCGTTATTTCTCTTCATTACATCGTTCATCTGTTGATTAAAATAATCCGTATGAGAAAGCGGGGGTGACTTTCTGGATATGAAGCTTGCAATTTTTGAAATAAACGCTGGCCTATCTGGGTGCATTTCTATAAGTGTTGAGTCTGATGCCTTAATTTCGGGACCATATTTTAAGAATGTAACACCTGTCGGGCTTTCTCCCTCAGAAGCCCGACCGGTGAAAATTGTTTCTACTGAACTCATAAGTTAAGTCTAATATCCCATACTTCTATCCGCTTGACGCAAATCGGACAATCTCACACCACATAATCCTGACAGCTTCTAACGCTCGTGCTTTAACCTGACAAAACTTGAAAATATATTCTTTTAAGGCTAGAATGAGTCAGTCATGGACAATCATATTGAAGAAGCGTCGTACCCTTTGTCATTTAGAAGTCACGACGCTGAGAGTTTGGGACGTTACATAAAAAACCGCAATAGTGTTGTTTTGGTTGGAATGAAACGCGTAGGAATTAGTAATTTTTTGCGTTTTTTTCTCCATAAAAACGGAGTTAAGGATAAATACATTGATGACAATAAAAATCATTTATTTATTCCAATCGACCTGAATGATTTGGTTGAGCGTGAACTCTATCCATTTTGGGTGCTCACTCTCAAGCGTATAGAAGATGCAGTTGTAAGCTCGACAGTAAATGACAAAACCAAAAAATACATAGAGACCTTATTTCTTGACAGTATTCAGTCCCAAGACCTGTTTTTGACGATAGATTCAATTAGGAAGAGTTTGGGGAGATTGGTTGAGGAAGGTGTTACTCCTACAATCTTTTTCTTAAGATTTGATAGGATCAAGGACGTCGTAACACCTGAATTTTTCGCCAATTTGCAGGGTCTTATTGACGCCTGTCACCAAAACCTTTCTTATGTATTTACCAGCGTAAGAAGTCTAGAATTTTTATCGCCTGCAGTATTTACAAAAGCCTCAGTGTCTGCATTTGCGCGCACAATGTACATGCCTCCGAGTACAAAAGAAGATGCACGGGTAATTTTTGATGAACTTTGTAAAAAATATAATCTATCATTTTCCGACAGTGAGGCTTTGCAGGTCCTATCCATTGTCGATGGTTATACTCAGTATCTCCAATTTGCACTTTCATATATGCATGAGAAAAAAAGCATCGCTTTGTCAAAGAAGCTTTCGGATGAGTTATATACCGATGAGCGTATTGCATTGCAATCCGAGGAGTTGTGGGAGTCGTTAACAGAGGACGAGAAAGAAGTGCTATTAAAAGTTATTAGGGGAAAAGTTATTTCTTCGGATGAAAAGGAGAAGGCATCATATCTTTGGAATACAGGAATTTTGGGGGATAAAGTTTTTAGTCAACTTTTTGAACAGTATGTATCCCAGAAAGGAGACGTACCAAAAGATCATATAAAGCACGAACTTTCCAAAAAAGAAAACTTGCTTCTAAAAATTCTGGATGAAAATAGAGGGGCTCTTTGTGAAAGAGAGCACATTATAGAGTACGTGTGGCCGGAAGCTGAATCATATGGAGTATCTGATTGGGCTGTTGATAGATTGGTTGCGCGATTAAGAAATAAGCTCAAGGCATCAAATAGTAATTTTGAGATTGTTACCGTAAAAACCCGGGGTTATAAGTTGGCCTGAGTGAACCTTCTGGTTTTGCCACTTTGCTTAATGAAGTTCAAACTGGTCTAGTAATTTCTGGTTTCCGTCAATTTGGTAATGTAGAAGTTCTGAGTATAGTCCTTTTTGTGTTGATAATTCTTTTGGAGTTCCGTAATTTGAGATTTTTCCATTTTCTATAACGATAATTTTGTTGACATTTTGAATTGTTGAAAATCTGTGTGCAATTATAATTGTGAGCCGGTTTTCCATAAGTCTTTCCAATGCCTCCTGAACCTCTTTTTCACTCTTGGCGTCAAGAGAAGAAGTTGCCTCATCAAGTATCAAAATAGGTGCATTTTTCAGTATCGCACGTGCAATCTGAATTCTTTGTTTTTGTCCACCTGAAAGTTTTACACCTCTTTCTCCGATTTCACTGTCAAGACCTTTGGCAAATTTCATCACAAAATCATATGCGTTTGCTAATTTTAGGGACTCAATTATTTCCTTTTCGGTTGAGTTAGGTTTGCCATATGCTACATTTTCTCTAATTGTTGATGAGAACAATTCATTCTCCTGAAAAACCAGTGCAATATTATCTCTCACGGATTTATGGGTGAGATCGGAGTATGGTTTATTTTTTAAGTAAAGTTCTCCTCCTGTTGGGGTGTAGAGCTTCATTATTAAATTAACAATCGTTGATTTACCTGCCCCGCTGTGTCCGACTAAGGCTACTTTTTCATTTGGATTCATTGTAAAAGAAACGTTATCAAGTATCATGCCGGACTCTTCGTATTTGAATGAAACATTTCGAAATTCGATTGATGGATCTTTAACAATTTTACTTTTACTTTTTATGTCATAATTTTCAGTGGACTTGAGGTGAAGTATTTCTAAATATTCACGACTTCCCTGCTCTGCCTGTTGAATTTGGGTGAGAATAAATGACATAGCAAAAAGTGGAATGCGTGCCTGATTAAAGAGCTGAAGAATAAGTACCATTTCTCCGATTGTCAGAACCCCAATGAAAGTGTTGTAAAAAACGAGTACATTGATAGCAAAAAGAATAATAACAAGTGACATATTGCGTGCAAAATCGAATTTATGGAATGTTGAGCTTTGTTTGGCATATATTTTATTTATCTTTGTTAGGTTTTGTGAGACGGAGTTATATTCTGCTAGTTCCCGCGTAAATCCCTTTACCAGGCGGATATTGTAGATAACCTCATTAATCCTTCCTCTAGTTATATCCTCAAGCTTATTTTTCTTGACTTCTTCTTTGCCCCACTTTACAGACGAGTAATACGAAAGAACCAGGTAAATAGGGAAAAGAATGAAGGTAAAAAATGCAATTGAAATGTTGTAGTAAGTAAGGATTACAATTGTAAAAATGCTTTGTAGAAACATAGGGACTACAAAGTTAGATGCGGTATTGAGAAAATTATAGATAGTAAAGATACCGCGGTTCAGTTGATTGACGATTTTGCCCGAGAGTTGTCCGTCGAAATAGCTTTGCGGAAGTGTGAGTACCTTGTCATAAAATTTTTCTGTTAAAAACTGTCTGACTTTGCCGGCAAAGTGGTCACCTACCCGTGACGAAATCGAGGTAAGAAATACCCCGATAGAGTTCATGATAAAAGCAACAATTATTAGAATAATGAGCCTGTTAAGACTCCCCGCATCGTTTTCGACTTGAGCTACAATCTCATCTACTATAAATTTCGAAAAAAGAGGTACTGCAAGTTGAAGAGCAGAGGAAATAACAACGAGCGTACCAATGATTGCAAGAAGTCCGTGAAGGGGTTTTGAAATACGCAGGATTTTTATTATGTTCTTCATTGGAAATCGATAATTTTATTATACTGTACAAAGTTCCATACTCGTGAAGGTAAATGAAGGAGTTTTACTTACCGATAATAACAACAGCATCGGCATCTGTTCCGGTATAATTTGAAGTAGCAGTGCCAATCGTATAGTCTTCGGATAAATCCTTTTTCAACAAGTCTAAGTAGGTTTTTTTTGTACTTTTTACCTGAATTGTTGTGTCGGTATAATCAAAATTATCTGCATTTCCCGATGAAACTACATCATATCCTAATTTCTTTAATGCATCCGATACTTTTGTTGCTGCCCCCGCGACTCCGCTTCCATTCAAAACAGCAATTTTTAGGTTTGCACGGTCAAGACCTGTTGTTTTATCAACTGTTGAGCTGCCAGCAGGTGTAGGTGTGCCTTTGCCCGGAGTGGGAGACGCTTTCGGTGTTGTAGTTGGTGTAGTCTTTGCTGTTGGGGAGGGGGTTTGCGGTGTTGGGGTAGGAGTTTCTACGAGTGTTGTCGGAGAAGGAGTTACCACAATTTCTTCTTCCCCTTTGCCTCCGGTTGCTATTGCGGCATAAGCTACAAGCCCAACAAGTATAATAATACCAAGAATAATGAGAATTACCCTTTTATTATTACCTGAATTTTTGGAATTCTCGTACGTGTAGGAGCGCCTCGAGGGATTTAGAAATGATTCACTTGCTTCTTCTGCCATAAAATTAAACTAATAATACCATGATTTATTTATTGTGCAAGCTGAAAGATGTAGCGACCGCTAGTTATTCTGGTAAAATGAGCACATGACACAAATTATTCTTGCCTCTCAGAGTAGGGCGCGAAAAGAATTAGTATCTTCTCTTGGCATTGCCTTTATAACTTTGCCTGCTCATATTGACGAAAAGTCATTTCGTGATGTAGATCTTAAGATCCGTGCTGAAAAGTTAGCAAGAGCAAAAGCTGAAAAAATATCTTCGGAAAATAACGCAATTATTATAGCGTGCGATACTTTTAGTGAATCAGACGGGAAAGTATTTGAAAAACCATCAAGCAAGAAAGAAGCAATAGAAATGCTCACTCTTTTATCGGGGAAGGAAGCTATCAATTATACCGGTTTTTGCTATATAGACAGAAAGAATAATATTGATTTTTCAACCACAGTTATCGTTCCTTACTCACTTAGAATATTATATCCTCAAGAAATAGAGTTATACGTAAATTCCTATCCTGTCACGGAATGGGCGGCAGGATTTGCCTTGGTTGAGCCCTATATCACTTCTTTTATCGCAAGCGTAAACGGGTCGTACACGGGGCTTGCATATGGTTTGCCAACAGAGCTTCTTATTCCGTTGCTTAAGAAATCCGGTTTTGAGCCAGAACCCGGAAGATAATTTGTCTTGGTATGCTACAATAGCTCCATCGTGAAGATGATCTTGATAATTGGGGCAGTTATTGTCGGAAGTTTGCTCCTCTGGAATTATGCAAAGCCCGAGCCTGTGTCTACACCGATTGCAACTAACGAGAAAGCAAAAGTGGTTCCCAGTATTTCAGCTCAACAATCAGAAAAACAGCACGTTTTTGTCCCTTATTGGACATTTACCAAAAATATTGTAACCGATAGTGAGTATTCACTTATATATTTTGGAGTTGCTATAAATGAAAAAGGGCTGGAGACTAGCGACCGAGGATACGAGAGTATAGCTTCATTTATTAGGTTTACTCCCAACGCGCGGGAGAGAATACTGGCAATTAGAATGCTTGATAAATCAATCAATGCCAAAATTCTAAAGGATTCTTCTCTTCAGGAAAAAATTGCAACAGACGCAGTTACTTTAGCCAAAAAATACGATTTTGACGGAATACTTCTTGACTACGAAACTTCAGCGTTCGGATTTGAGAGTACAACAAATAATATAACTTCTCTATATAAGTTATTTTCAAATAAAGCCCGTTCACAAAATATGCTGTTTTACGTTTCTCTATATGGTGATACGTATTTCCAGTCCCGGCCATATGATGTAAAGCAGATAAGTATTATTTCAGACAAAGTGCTTATTATGGCATACGATTTTTCAAAATCCCGCGGTAATCCAGGTCCAAATTTTCCTCTAGTAGATATCAATGAATATGGTTATGATTTCGGAAAAATGATAAGTGATTTTCAAAAGGATGTAGATAATCAAAAATTGATCGTAACACTAGGTTATTTTGGATACGATTGGAGAGTCAATGGGAAGGGAGAGTCCGTGACTAACGGCGTTCCACTCAGTACAAACGAGATAGAGAAGGAATTTATAGACGAGTGTGAATACAAGGAATGCAAATTAACAAGAAATGGTAAAACATCCGAGCCCTCAATTTCTTATACCGATGAGGGCGGGGAGGATCACATTATTTGGTTCGAGGATGATGCTTCAGTGAGTAAGAAAATTGAATTTTTAAAAACTAAAGGAATTTTGGAAATTGCCTCCTGGGCATATTCTTATTATTAATAATTCGATTTTCAGGCTCAATTGTGATAAAATTTAAACAATGAAAACAGTAAATAAATATTGGTACACAAAAACCTCCAAGGGGGGCTTTTTTGTGGTGATTTAATACTTAAAATACAGCAAAATAAGAGACCTCCCAAAAGGAGGTTTTTTTGTGGCAAAAAAGATGAAAACTATAGGAATAATTGGAGGATTGGGACCGGAAACGACTGCAAATTTTTATTTGGAGGTTGTGCAATTGTGTTTTGAAAGAAACAAAATGCAAAGACCACCAATAATTATTTGGAACGTACCTCTGGCGTTTAAAACAGAAGAAAGAATTATTACTAAAGCAGTTGAAGAAGAGGCATTAGTGCCTTATCTCGTAGATGCGGCACAGCATTTAGAAAAGGGAGGAGCTGATTTTATTGTTATTCCATGTAATACTGCTCATTTATTTATTGATGAGGTCAGAAAAGCAGTTAAAGTTCCAGTTTTAAGTATTGTTGAAGAATCGGTAAAGTTTCTTAAAAAAAAGAAAGTAGATAAAATTGGGATTTTATCGACCCCTGCAACGGTTAGAAACCATCTTTACAGTTTGGAGATGGAAAATAATAGTATCGAATTAGTGATTCCGAATGAAGATCAAATAAAAATTATTGGATCAATAATTCATCGTTTGGTAACTAGTAATTACAACGAAGAAGATAAAGAAACGTTGATGAAAATAATTTCCAAGCTTAAGCTAAGAAATGTTGAATATATTCTATTGGCTTGCACGGACCTTCAGTTAATAATTCCTAAAAACGACAGCAGTCGCATATTTGACACAATGAGTATTCTTGCTCAGGCGTCTGTTGATATGTTGTTAATAGATTAAAATTATTACTCCAGTCTTGAAAGAAGCGGGAGGGAGAGTTTGATTTCTTTTTTCTTGCGGATCAGGCGGTCGGAGTCGAAAAGTGAAGTTCCAAAGTCGACCTTTTTACTTTCTAACATAGGATAGAGGCTTTTTGCTTTTGTTTCCATTTCTGAATTTCCAAAAAAAAGCGACGCTTGTTTTTGATTGTTTTCGCTGAATTCATAAATAGTCGCACCACTTGCTCTGACCATCATATTTTTTTTGTAAATTTTTTCAAACCCTTCTTTCAATTCATGTCTTATAGACATAGGAAAACTTGTTGCTTCGGCTAATTTTATTTCTATTCCGTGGTGATGAAAAGATTGGTCTTTCAGAAATATAAAAACTTTTTTGACGGCATAATTATAGTTGCGGGCTTTGAAGAATGAATCTTCAACATGAACAAGCAGACGAGCCCAAAGAATGTCTTTGTCATTTGTTGCAGGTGTCACTGTGGAGGAGCGGGTAATTGATTTGTATTCACGCTTGGCATTGGGATTTACCGCGTAGACCATTTCTCCATTTAATTCTCGCCAGATTTCCTGATAAGGTTTTGAGAAATTTTGCTTGATAAAAGGTTCAGATTTTTTGGCAAATTCGTAGGCTGTATTTATGTTGAGTTTTCTCAAAAAAGCCGTAGTTTGAAATCCAATACCCCACACTTTTTCAATATCCGTTTTTTTCAAAATTTGGTCGATTTCTTTTCCTGGAATAACGGTCAGACCCGAGGGTTTTTGTGAATTTACCGCAAGTTTTGCAAGTGACTTCGTAACACTAACACCAATTGAAACAGTAATTCCCAAAGAGTTTTCGACTTCACGTTTTATTGTCGCGGCTATTTGTTCGTATGACATATGAAGCGGGCGGCGCATGCCTTTGAGATCTGCAAATCCTTCATCAACGGAATACACTTCAACACAAGGAGAGTAGCGGCGCATAACAGCAAACATTTTTTCTGAAAAAAGATGATAAAGTCGATAGTCTGAGTGGGTGATAGTAACGTGCGGAAATTGTTTTGCTATTTCCCAGCAGGGCATACCTCTTTTTATTCCCAGCGCGCGCGCTTCATAAGAGACTGCTGTTGCGATTCCCCGCTCCCAGCCTGTAACGACAGGTTTTCCTTTGAGCTCCGGATGTACGGCCTGGGTGACGGATGCAAAAAAAGCATCGCCGTCAAGGCATAAAACTACTTCAGGCCATGAGATGATCATAATACATTTTGAAAAACCGCCTGATGAGGCTAAATATTGTTTTGGTTGTATGTTTTAGATGAAACATAAGGTTTGTAAATTTTAAATTTTAAATTTGAAATTTTTAATCAAATCTAAATTAATAAATTTTAAAAATTAAAACATTTAATATTGAATAAAAATTAAAAATTATAAATTAGTCTAGTATTTACGGATGACTGATCTTACTATTCCAAATATCTCAAGGCTGAGATGGGGGTAGAAGTCGGGGTATTTAGGGTTGGCGGAGCGAAGTATCGTTTTGCCATCCACGCGTTCTATGATTTTCAGAGTCCATTCGCCATCGATAAGTGCCAGTACTATCTCACCCCTATTGGCTGATTTTGCTTTTTCCAGAACGACAATATCTCCTATATATATTCCTATTCCCTCCAATGAATCTCCGGCAACCCGGAGCATAAATGAGGATCCTGGTTTGTCTACCAAATATTCATCTAAAGACATGAAATTTAGGTCTTCCTCTGCCCCTGTTGGGAATCCTGCTTTGACATTTCCCAACAGGGGGACTTGGAAGAAGAGGTTAGCGGGAGCTAACTTCCCGCTGATCTTGTCTAAATACCCTGCTTCTATAAGTTTTTTCACAATTTTAGAAATAGCATTTTTTGAGGCTAACCCGAAAAGAGATAGCATTTCAGAATAGCTGGGTAAACGCTTGTTTTTTTTGTAAAAAGATTGAAGGTCTTTTAGGTATTGTTGTTTCATAATCGTCATCCTCGCGAATGCGGGGATCCATATTTTGAAATCATTTTTTTCTTCTCTTGTGCCGACAAGAGAAGCAGAAGCTCTCGTCATGTCTCGTTCAGAACGTTCGAAATTTCACTCACTCACTACAGCCCGGACTGCGCAAGCTCCGCCTTTTCGGCTGTCGAGACGCTCGCTCGTTCAATTTCTCAAGTACTTCACCTTCGAAATGACGACAAACTGTCCGAGCAGAATGGCAATTAAATTAATCCTTCTTTTGTCATTGCGATCCGCCAGCTGGCGGAGAAGCAATCTTTGTTTTAAGGAGCATCAATTAATATAGTGAACAATCGTTCACCTGTCAAGAGTATTTTCTATATCAACTCGCTGATCCTTCCGTAGCTTTAGCGAAGGGGGACAAGATGACAAACTATATCAAGTAGGTTTGAATTGAAGTAATTGTTAAAATTTTGCTAGGGCGTATTCCAGTCTGCCTGAAAAATTACCGGTAATAACTTTGTTTTTCTTTCCAAATTTGTGCCTGACAAGTGTTTTGACGAGTGAGGTTCGTAAGTAATATAACCAAAAACGTTCTTCAAAATCTTTCGAAAGTTTCTCCAATTTCGTATACCCCTTTAAAAAAGCTGTTAGCCATTCTTCATTTCCAAAAGTTCCGGTTGCATAAAATGCAACATCATAATACGGATCGCCCATGAGTGCATCATCAAAATCTATATATAATAAATTTTTTCCTGAGAGGTACATATTTGGATGAGATACATCACCATGAAGAAGGGATGAATATTTCATGTGCTTTAAAAATCCCTTTTTTCCAGCAAATACTTTTTCCAATTTCTTGGCTTGTCCCTCTGAAATGAGCTTATTTTCCAGACAGTATTGTAGATGTTTTTCAAAATTTGTAAAAATATGTTCATCCCACCCTTTTTTGATACCGATTATTTTTTTGGTTTGGATAAAAGACTTAACATCAATGTATCCGAATCCTTTCCCTTTTATTTCGTGAAGTGTAAAAAGTTTTTCCCCTGCCTTTTCCAGCGTGGACAATTGTAGAGTTTTATTTTTTGTAGGCTCATATAAAGTGTGCCCCGGTAAAACCTCAATTATCTCAAAATCATAAGGCACAATTTTTCTTGAAATGTCGACATGATACATAACCTGGGAATTGTTAGAAATTCCGGGAATCAGGCTATCCAAGTAAAATTGAAATTCACGCCTTTTTGTTAGAAGGTTAAGTCTTAGAATATATGTTTTTTTGTTGTCGATTATTTTATAAACGGAATGAAGCGAAGAGGGATGTATTTTGCTAATGTGCAATGTGCCAATTTCATGGCTTGTCAGTATTTTTTTTATTTCATGAATTTTGGGTTCAACTGATTTTAAATTCCTGAGTGTTGGGAGAGGAATATCGGCTTTCTCCAGGTATGTTTGCTTTTGGTTTGCCAAAAATCTTTCGTAGTGCTTACTATTAAAAAGATCACTACTCTTTTTCATAGCCAAGGATTTTATTAATTGCATAGGTTCTTTTTTTAATATCTTGAATTTCTTTGTCTGTCAGTTCATTTTTAGTAGCAATATTTGCCTGAGTTGTAGGGGTTTGTACTGTTCCCCAGGGAACTATATTTTCCAATTTTCTTCCGTTCCAGGAAGGGTATTCCATTGTTGGTGAGTAGGAAATGCCGAGCTTCTTTGCTAGTGATTTAAAATATTTATTTGGATTTTCTACCATTTCTTCAAACCGCACAATGTGGAAATTATTGGGGAACATATTTGCATATGTTATAGCGGTTAATTGCATGATGCTCCAAATATGGATGTATTTTGAGAGGGAGTAGGGAACAGCCCGCTTTTTTGTGTCAGCGTAAGCGGAGTAAGGATTTCTAATAACATGCAGTACATGCCCATTAGGAAAATCGGAAAGTATTTTTTCTCCATCCACACCAATAATCGGGCTATACCCAACGTAAGCTTTTTCCTTCCCGGATTTTTTATACGTTTTCCATGCTTGAAAAGTAGATACAAAAAAGGCTTCCACTAAATTTTTGCGGGATCTATCTTTCCCCTTCATGTATTGAAGAAATAATTTTTTCCTGTCTTGATCCGAAAATCCTAATTCCGCATCCCTAAATTTACTTGCAAGAGGGGTCTTTATGTGTCGCTTTAATTCTTCATCAATTATAAGTTCATAATCCTGGTCTACGGTTCCATTTAAAGAGAATTCCGGCCAACGGTATTTTATGGGGAAAACAGATGTTAAATAATCGGATACTAGTGAGGTGCCGGGCTGGGATTCAAAAGGATAAACAAAAAGTTCCGGATGACCATCGAAAAAGCGGTGAAGGGTATTTCCACCGTTTTCGTACATGGCGGAAATAAGTATTAAATTAAAATTCTTTGAAATCATAATATTGCTCATTATACTGGCAAAAATTATATAATTCTATTTCAAAATTTACTCGGATTTATTCCAGTATGCAAAATCATAATTTATATCTTTTTGCCAATTGATCGTTGTTGCCAATCCTTCTTCTAGGGATATCTTTGCGTTCCACTCCAAGATGCTATTTGATTTCGCCGTGTTACCGTACCAGTCTTGTAGATCCCAGGTTCTATTTGCCATGGTTCCGAATTTGGGTTGATAAGGAATGTTAAGAAGTTTTTTTGTATTCAAAACAAGCTCTTTGATTGTGG
This sequence comes from Candidatus Levyibacteriota bacterium, assembly GCA_030645455.1. Taxonomy (GTDB): domain Bacteria; phylum Patescibacteriota; class Microgenomatia; order Levybacterales; family GWA1-39-11; genus JAUSNA01. Next base: position 12,824 of record JAUSNA010000057.1, read on the forward strand.
TTTTTTTACCGGTAGCCACATTAAAAGCTTCTCCATATATACTTCTTTTCATTTTTGCAGCAGAGGTGATAAAAGCGCTTACTACGTCACCTACATAGATAAAATCTCTGGATATATTTGCATCAACAAGAGGGGGGAGCTTTTTGTGTCTTCCTTTTGATAGTAGCGTTGGTATGAGTCTGTCTGACTCTTCCCAGGGTCCATATGCTGAATATAGTCGCAGGTGAATAGTCGGGAGTTTTTCAATTTTTCCATAATATTTGACAGCGTAATAATTTGCTACTTTTGAAACCGCATAATGACTATTGGGAATGAGTTCTGAAGATTCTTTTGGTTTGCGCGAATTAATTCCATATTCAGATTGTGATCCTGCATGAATGTATGCTGAAAAACCTTGTTCTTTCAATGTCTCAATGAGTGCAAAGGTAGAATTGATATTTGTTTTGTAAATTTTCCCATATTCTCTTTGTCTTGAGTACGCTCCATATGCGGCTAAATTAAAAATAGTATGCGGCTGTAGTTCTGAAATTAAATCCTTTACTTGAGTCATTTCATTAAGGTCGCACGTTCTTAAATTGATCGAAGGAATGTCAGCTGCAATAAGTCTCCAGCTTTTTTTTATGTCTTGGGAAATTCCATATACGTCTTTCCTGTATAAAAGAATGGATTTAAGAAGATTCAACCCAATAAAACCTCCCGCTCCAAAGATCACGATCGGTCCTTTCACCTTTTTGAGTAAAAGTTGAGTTTTTTTGTCAAGAGAATAGTATTTATCCATTAAGTAATTGTTTTAGATTTTTTGAAATACCTTTCGCGTCGAGTCCACTTTCCTTTAGATGAAATTCCTGGCTTCCATATAATTTAGATACGTATCTTTTGCTAAAAATATGGGTAAATTTCGTTTTGATTGATTTTCTGATTAAATCGTTCGTGATTATATGCCCAAGCCCTCCGTGTAAGACGTGTTCTTCAACTACCAGTACCCTTTTTGTATATGCAATTGATTTGTAAAACTCTATCGGGGGTTTAAAGGGAATTTCCGTAACTACCCACACGTCAATATCTTGGTTAAGAATACTTTTGGCTTCCAGAACATTTTTAAGTAGAGGTCCTAGGACAATAACTGTTGCTTTTTTGCCCTTTTGTACGTTTCGAAATCCTGAGTATGAAGAAGATTTTAATGGAGATAACCCTAAGCGTAAGTATGATGGGCCATTATATTTGTTCATTTTGCTAACAATTGGTTCAATGTCGGTACTATATGCCGGTATAAAGAGCTTGATATTTGGAAATGAAGCGAGAATTGATAAGTCTTCAAGAATGTGATGAGTGGCACCCATTACGCCATATCCATACCCACCACCGTTAGCAACAAGCTTGACGGGTAGATTTCTAATACATATATCATTTCTGATCTGTTCAACAGTTTTAAGTATCAAAAAAGGAGCAATGCTGTACGTCCACGGATTAAGACCCGTATATGCCATGCCTGCTGCAACATCAAGCATATTTTGTTCTGCTACCCCTGCGTTGATAAATCTTTCTTGAATTGAAGTTCTTAAATTTTCAAATGCGCTATATCCCAGGTCTCCGGTTAAAAAAATAAGTTTTTTATCTTTTTCAGCAAATTTTTGGATGGTTTTAGCAAATTCAGCTCTCATAATTTATTTAGGTCACCTAGTGCTTCATCGTATTGAGCAGGAGTTAGTACATCGTAATGTGAAGCCAAGGTGTTTTCCATAAATGAAATTCCATGGCCTTTAACGGTGTCAAAGATAATTATTTTGGGCTTGTCACTTTGTGAAGATAGCGCATTTTTAAAGCTAGATTGGATATCATCAATTTTGTGACCATCGGATTCCAAAACTTCAAATCCAAATGCCTCCCATTTTTCCTTAGTTGCAGAGTCTCCAAGAACATTTTCTATTCTGCCAAACGCCTGAAATTTATTTTTATCCAACAAAACAATAAGGTTTGATAATTGAAAATGGGATGCATATTGGGCAGCTTCCCAAACCTGGCCTTCGTTGCATTCACCGTCGGAAATCAGGCAATAAACGATATTTTTATTTTTCCCCTTCATAAAATATTTGTATGACTGTGCAATTCCAGAAGCCAACGATAGGCCGTGTCCAAGACTACCTGTTGCAAAAGGTATATCTTTTGCAAGGTAATACGATGAAGGATGGGCGGGGAGTTTTGTCCCATCCATGTGAAAGGTGGCTAGTTCTTTAGTTGTTATCTTTTTTAAGTAATGAAGGATTACGTAGAGTGCCGGGACTGCATGTCCCTTAGAAAGAATAAACTTATCGTCTTTTTTCATCGTATATACCATAAGCTCGGTGAGTATGTCCAAGCAGGAAAGTGAGCTTCCTATATGTCCAGCTTTCGCGTTAAACAAGAGGGTTACCAATTTTTCATGAAGCTTTTTATGTAATTGTTTTTTCAAAATAAGATTATGATTTATTGATTTGAATTATATACAAAAAAAACTTGCATTAATCAACACTCCTTTAATTGCTTGACGATGGCCTTGAACACATAAGGGAAAAGTAATAGAATTAGCAAGATTTTATAAGTATTAAATTGATGTCAATGATTTTTTCCATCATACTTCCACTCTACAAACAATCACAACAAATTCAACTAATTGTTAATGAGTACGAAAAAGCGCTAAAAAAAGAAAAATATACCTATGAGCTGTTATTGGTAGTAAATGGTGAGGATAAAGCTTCATATAGCATTGCTAAAAACTTAGCGAAAAATAATTCTCATATAAAAACCATCTATCTAAAGAGAGCCGGTTGGGGGAATGCGGTGCGTGCAGGTATCAGAATGTCTAGGGGTACATCTATTTGTTATACAAATTCAGCGCGGACGAGAGTCTATGACCTAATTTCTATGTTGAGACTGGCCGAAAATAATAGTCGGACGGTTCTTAAAGCTACAAGGATCATGAGAGTCGGATTTTTGAGAAAATTGGGGTCAACACTTTATAATATTGAGTGCCGATTGTTGCTGAAGGTCCCTGTATGGGATATTAATGGTACGCCTAAAATTATTCCCCGTACTGTGATGCAAAAAATATCGCTCGAATCAAATGACGACCTTTTAGATGCTGAGCTTATTGCAAAATGTATATGGTCTGAAGTTCCAATTCTTGAAGTGCCTGTATTATTTCCTCAACGATTTGGTGGCACCAGTACTACAAATTTTGTGTCAGCGTTAAGAATGTATATAGGGGTTTTTAGGATTAAAAAGATGTTTTACCAAGGAAAAGAGTAAAATTCTGGAAAAATATTGTTTTTACAACCCAATTTTTGCTTCAAAATCGATGGTGTTACTGTAATGGTTAGCAAATATTACCGGTTGAAGTAGTCCCATACCTCCTTAGATATTTTTGCCTCAACCTCTGCGGCTTTAAGAGGAGCTTTTGTTTCTGACATAAGTACAATTATATAATCGCCCTTTTCCGAGTAAACAATTCCTGCGTTGTGCTTTACTCCTCCAAGCTCTCCTGTTTTGTGGGCAACAACCGTTCCTTCTGGTAAGTATTTGGGTATCCGGTCATTTAATTTTTGACGTTTTAAAATTTCCAGCATTTCAGCAGATAACTCTTTTGAGATAATTTCTCCGCTATATAACTTCTCGTAGTACTCGGATATATCGGAAGCTGTAGTTGTTGGTGGTGATCCTGTTTTGGAATCGGTTAGCTGATAGTTGAGTAAGAATTGTCTAACATTGGCATTTTTGACTACATAAGTTAGGAGTATCGCTGAGTAATTGTGGGAGATTGTTATCATTTGCTCGACAGCTTCTTCAACGGTTCGGGTAATAGCTCCTTCTGATGCTTCTGCGTCTTCACCTAAAGCAAATGCCTTGTTGAGGGTTGCAATATCTGCAGAAAGGGTTTTGTCCATAGTAAGCTTGCCGTCTTTAATTTGTTGAAAAACCGTCGCCATCGTCCATAACTTGTAAAGACTCGCCGCCGCGTATCTCTCCTTTTCGTTAAGATAGTATTCTTCGCCGGTTTTCAGATTTTTTATAACCACTGAGTATTTGCCCTGCTGCGCTTCTATTATGGGAAGGATTATATTTTCAAGTTCTTTGGATCGGCGAACTGTCTGGATAACATCCACACTTTTTTGAATAGGAGAAGCGATAGGTTTTAATACTTGTGCCTCAAGCGTGTCGCTTTCTACATACTGAAGTCTGATATAGGCTGAGGTGACAATAATCCCTGTAAGTATTATGAGAAATAACACCCGCTGATAAAAGGGCATTGGGGTTGTAAAAATCAGCTGGTACAAAAAGACGATAATAAATGCAGCCAGCCCAAAACCGATGATAACTATGAATATCATGGTCACTATTATAGCAGGATGTTTAGTTCAAATAGCAACAAAAGACAAGTGTTGACAGGGAAATTTGTCAGGCGTAGAATTCGGGTATGTCGATCGAACTTACAGAAACAGAACCAGGCGTAACGATTACAGATTATCAAATAGAAAGAGCTGAGAGGAAAAGAGATAAGCTTCGGGAAACCCTATCGCGCCACTCGGGTTTATTGGGGAAAGATCTTGTGGAAATGATTGCAGATAATGAATATTCATTATTCATTGATGATGCGTTGAAAGATAGAAAAGAAGGAAAGGTTAATGACGATAGAAGTGAAAGTATTGGTATCATTGCTTTACTAACTAAAGAAAGCGTTTTAGGTATAAAAGAAGCAAGTGATAAATTAAAATATCCGCTTGGAGAAGGACAATTAAAAGAGGATGACAGTTTTGTCACTTTAAGGCTTGACAATGGATTATATAGATATGGTGGAGGGGGAATTCGTTTTTTTACTGAAGTAAAAGATCCAAATCAACTTTGGTCGGAGGAACAAGAGAGCGCCCCATCTTTTAAGTTAGGTTCAAACCTTATTATAAGAGTACGGGGAGATAAGGGTGAACTCTGGCAAAACCAAAATTATACGTGGGAGGGAGAACCAAAACAAAACAAACTGCCACAAGGTGGTTGGTATATAGCCGGACCAGCTTCAGGTACCCAATAAATTTCCCTCTTGACGGGGAAAAGAGTATATTGTATTATACTTTCACACCTTAAAAAGGTGTTTCTTTTTGGCAAAGCCAAGCATATAATAGAAATATGGCACAAGCAAAATTTGACAGAACAAAACCACACGTAAATATCGGAACCATCGGTCACGTTGACCATGGTAAGACTACGACAACAGCCGCTATTACTCACGTCCTTGCGAAAAAGGGTTGGGCAGAGGCTCGAAAATACGAGGATATTGATAATGCTCCTGAGGAAAGAGAAAGAGGAGTTACCATTAACATTTCTCACCAAGAATACGAAACTGCAACCAGACATTACGCACACATCGACGCTCCAGGACATGCTGATTACATAAAGAACATGATCACAGGTGCCGCTCAAATGGACGGAGCTATCCTTGTAGTATCTGCTCCGGACGGACCAATGCCTCAAACAAGAGAACACATTCTTCTTGCACGTCAAGTTGGAGTACCTTCAATTGTCGTTTTTATGAATAAAGTTGACATGGTACAAGATCCTGAACTTTTGGAGCTTGTCGAAATGGAAGTACGAGAGCTTCTTACAAAATATCAATATCCCGGAGATACAACCCCCATCATTAAAGGTTCAGCACTTAAGGCTCTTGAAGGTGATGCAGAGGCAGAAAAATCAATTCTTGAACTTATGGAAGCTGTTGATTCGTACATCCCAACTCCGGAAAGACCAATTGACAAGCCATTCCTTATGCCAGTTGAGGACGTTTTCTCAATTAAAGGCCGAGGAACAGTTGTCACCGGAAGAATTGAAAGAGGAATGGTAAAAATTAATGAAGAACTTGAGATTGTCGGTATCAAGCCAACCGTTAAAACAATTGTAACAGGAATAGAAATGTTCCGAAAACAACTTGATGAAGGTCAAGCGGGAGATAACGCAGGACTTTTACTTCGTGGAATTGAGAAAAAAGATGTAGAGCGCGGACAGGTTCTTGCAAAACCGGGTTCAATTACTCCTCATACTGATTTTGAATCTGAAGTTTATATTCTTACCAAAGAAGAGGGCGGAAGACATACTCCTTTCTTCTCGGGATACAGACCACAATTTTATATCAGAACAACAGACGTAACCGGTGAAATCAAACTCCAAGAGGGTGTTGAGATGGTTATGCCGGGAGATAACGCAAAGATGAATGTTTCTCTCATAGTGCCAGTCGCTATGGAAGAAGGAATGAGATTTGCTATCCGAGAGGGTGGAAGAACAGTCGGAGCAGGAGTTGTTACCAAAATCACGAAGTAGGTTTTCTACTTTGTCATCCCGGACTTGATCCGGGATCTAGCACATTATACAATTTGATTTTGAAAGTTTGGTAATTGAACCCCGCTCATCGATCGGGGTTTTTTTGTAGTAAAATATAAATATGGCATCTAAAGGACGCATCAGAGTAAAATTAAAAAGTTATGATCCTAGGATCATTGACTCAACGTGTCAGCAAATCATCGATACAGCCCTTAGAACGGGCGCAAAGGTGATTGGACCTATTCCGCTGCCTTCTGATAGAACAGTATTTGTTGTTAACAAAGCTGCTTTTATCGATAAAGATGCCAGAGAGCACTTCCAGCTAAAAACCCACAAAAGACTTATTGATATTATGAGTCCCACGGACAGCACTATCGAAAACCTCATTCATCTCGACCTCCCCTCGGGAGTTAACGTCGAGATTAAAATGTAGAGTCTCTCCGAGTAAATCCTAAGTTCCAAACAAATTTAAAATTTAAGTTTGAGCTTTTTGTGCTATGGATTAGCCGATAGTACAAATTCCATTTTAGCGTTTATTGAAATATATTGAAGTATTTTGCAATATTTTGGAAAAATTAACCCCTAATCTGGACTATTTAAATAGTAGTAAAACCTTCAATGTTATTGCATTTGAATTCAAATACGTATATAATAATCCTTACGCAAAATGACGACTTTAAGGAGGGTTAGTTTGACTACATAGCGCATGTTGATTAGATTTTATCTAATCTCAAAAGCGACTGTAGCAGTCGCTTTTTTTGTGCGTTTTGAACTAAGAATATATGATACAGACAATAATTGGAAAAAAATTAGGACAGACACAAGGGTTTCTTTCTGATGGAAGAAGAATCCCAATGACAAAAATTAACGTTTCCGGAAATGTTGTAACTCAAATCAAAACTATCGAAAAAGACGGATACGAAGCAGTTCAGATAGGGTTTGGTAGCAACAAGAAAGCTACAAAACCAATTGTCAATCACGCAAAAAAAGCCGGTCTTGAAATTGCACCTCGTGCATTCCGCGAAACAAAGATAGATAAAATCGACTCTGTCGAATTGGGAGCTAAAGTTAACGTTGAAGAAATATTGTCAGCAGGAGACATAATCGACGTTAGCGGTACATCAAAAGGAAAGGGATACGCAGGAGTTGTAAAAAGACATCATTTTAAAGGTGGACCAAAAACTCATGGACAGTCCGATAGGCATAGAGCTCCGGGTTCAATCGGACAATCAACTACCCCAGGAAGAGTATACAAGGGGAAAAGAATGGCTGGAAGAATGGGTGCGGAACAAGTAACAGTTAAAAATCTTGAAGTTGTGGAATTATCAGATGGCGTACTTCTTGTAAAAGGTCTTATTCCGGGACCTATAAGCTCGATAGTAACAATTACACGAAGAGGGGTAAATAAAAAACATATAGGTATTTATAAAGAATTGGTTGCTGAGGAAATAGCTATCGATGAGGCAAAGGTTGAAGAGATAGGTCCGGCAATTGAAGAGCAAGAAGACCTTCGGCAAGCTAAAGATCAAGAGTCAAAGGCTGAGGAAACCGCCGAAAAAGAAGCAGCTCAGATAGCAAATCAAGATGATGAGCAAGCTACTGGAGAAATTGTAGAGTCTGCAAAAGCAGAGGAAGTTGTGAAACCAGAAGTATCAACAGCCCCAACACTTGCGGAGTCAATGATGACAGGGGAAGAAAAGAAAAAGGAGGAAAGCGCATAAGGTTTAGGGTGCAGTTTGGTTAATAATAACCGGACGCTAAACGCTAATATCTAAACGCTAATTATTATGACAAAAACAGAAACACAAACAAAAACAAAAGTGATTAAGAAAAAAGCAGTAGCGAATGTTTTGAAGGAAAAGGCAAAGGTTGTAAAAATATCTAAGCCTGTAAAAACTGATGCAAAAAAGACAGAAATAAAAGAAGCGAAAATTGCGGCTCCAAGAACAATGCGCAATAGAACAGGACTGCATATTATCAATCCTAGAAAAGTAAAATCTACGGAGAAAAGTTCTGCCATAAAGGTTTCTGTTATTGGAGTTGATGGAAAAGCTATGGGGAACATGACATTGCCGGAGGATGTCTTTGGAACAAAACCAAATAAAACACTTATTGCTCAAGCAGTCAGAGTGTATTTGGCAAATCAAAGACAAGGAAATGCTTCCACAAAAACAAGAAGTGATGTTAAGGGATCGACAAGAAAAATTTATCGGCAAAAAGGAACAGGTCGGGCACGTCATGGAGCAGTTAAAGCTCCAATTTTTGTCGGAGGAGGAATAGCATTTGGACCGCATCCACATGATTTTTCCTTGAAATTTCCATCAAAAATGAAAAAAGCGGCTCTTATCTCCGCTCTTTCTGAAAAGGCACAATCGGGAGTCATAAAAGTTATAGATGGTGAATTTTCAGGAAAAACCAAAGAGGTTGCAAAGCTTCTTCAAATTCTTGAGGTAGGGAAGAAAGGAAAAGCCGAAAAAGTTCTTTTTATTGTAGATAAGAATGATAATGCTACACGTGGAGCTCATAATATTGATGGTCTAGAGATCGAAAGAGCAGATACTGTTACGACATATGGCGTAGTTGTAAATAAAAATATCATATTTCTGAAAAATGCGGTTGATGAATTAACGAAAAGATTAACAAAATAA
>JAUSNA010000058.1 GCA_030645455.1 Candidatus Levyibacteriota bacterium
CTATTTGGTATAATTCGGTGCTTGGGAAGAAGAACGATCGCCCCCGATTAAATCGGGGGAGGAAAGTCCAGACAGCAGGAAACAGGAGGCGGAGTGTTATGCTCCGAGTCGAAAGATCTAGTTTTGTAGTTAGGAAACTGATTGCAAACGGGTTTTGAATTAACAGAACCCGAGAGCCACAGAGACGAGTTAAGTTCTAAGTCTTAGGATATGAACTTAAAGTGAAACGCCGGCAATCCTCTCTGCTGCAACCCAGATATTTGTCCATAGGATGACCAGCCTTTGGCTGGGAGCCGTTATTACCATGTTTCCGGGAGTCTCCGCCACAAACGAGACACGGTTCAAAGTAGGGGCATCCGGTTAAAAACCGGGCAAAGTGATAAACGTCATTTTGAGACAGATGATCGCTAAAACAGAATCTGGCTTACTCTCTTCCCAAGCTTTTATATCTTCGGGGTTTTATTTGCTTTTTATTGAGGTGGCGTTTATTTTGTAACTAGTTGCGCCTCTATCTGATGGGTGCTGCCGACTGGTTTCTGTCGGCATATCAAGTGCAATTTATTTTCTCCCATATCTTTAATAACTTTTATTGTTCCCCCGCTTTCACAAACCTGAACCTCAGTAATATTTTGTATGTCGATCTTGAATCTTTGATCAGTATCCCATCCAGAGTCTCTCTCTTTTGCTTTTCTATTCCCTCTAATATGAAATTCTGGACCATCGTTAGCATGAGCATTGCTTTCAGGATCAAATCGAAGAACATCTTGTGGGGTATCAATCTGATAAGAGAATCTGCCGTCATACCTTGGTAATTTACTTAGTTGTCCACCCAAAGTTCGGTGAATCCTATTCATCACAAAGTCTCTCCAAAGCACCCCATTCTCATCTTGCCCATAAGTTTCCCGGTGTAGAGATTTTATTAATCTTTCGCCCCAAGCTGCTTTTCTAAATAACAAATTATAATCACTTAAATCAGGAGTATCTGTAAGAAGCCTTTCAAGAATTTGGTGTTCATCAAGATCGCTCCTTTCCATTTCAGCGATACTGCCATGCAACTGACGCATTCTATCTAGTAAAGTATCATTATCTGTGCCCTCAAATAAATTTGCCCTTCTTCTCGTCTGAGGGTCATCACCGCTCCATCTCAAATTTTTTCGTGCATCCCATCTGGCAAATCTTGCGTCCTTCTCAACTAAACCAAATGGAGTATCACCAATAATTGAACCATTAGTTTCTAACCTATCCGGAGACATAGCTTTTGTATACCTTCTAAGTATTTATTTGTCAAACAATTTTCAAGTTAAGTTAATAAAACAAAGCTATGTCATGTTCCAAGTCAGGCAATGAAATTAGCCTTTAACGTGGTTAATTTGTATGCTCGTACCAAATAGTTACTTTCTTTTCTAGCTTTTTTCCCCAGTCTTTTTGGGAAATATCAAAAATAGTTATATCTTTAAACTGACTAAAATAAGTTTTCTGGCGCCTGATGAGGCCATGAATATCCCCTTTTAACCTTTCGATGGTTGTGTTTTTGTCTACTTCTTTTAATAAATAGCGTGTGATCCAGCGATATTCTAAACCAAGAGAATCAAGCCAGGCGGGAGATGTATTTTGTGCCAAAAGCGCATCCACTTCTTCAATAAGACCTTTATTGAGTCTTTCAATAAGCCATTTGTCTGCTTTGTTATAAAGATAAGCATTAGGGGCTGATAGGCCAATAATTAAATTATCTTCTGATGATGGCTTGTTATTTTTTATGTCCTGACTTTTATCGAGGGTTACTTCTATTGCCCTGATAAGTCTTCTCGTGTTTTTTTTATCAGAATCGTTTAGAGATAATGCTTTCTTTTTATTTATTTTTAGTAACTGGTTGTAAAGTTCTTGCGCTGATTTTTTTTCTAGCTTTTTTCGAAGTTTTGGATTTTGATTAATGCCGAATGTTGAATAATTAGACAGTAGTGTTTTTATGTAAAAACCGCTACCTCCCGCAACGATTGGCAGGATGTTTTTTCCTTGCAGGTTTTTTACGATTGGATTTGCAAAGTTTCTAAAATCTGCAGAGGAAAAGCGCGACATAGGACTTATAATATCAAAGCCATTTATCTTTACACCGTCAACAATCCAAAAATTGGCGTGTTTTTCAAATGTGGATTCGAACGGTATTTTTCCGGTTCCGATATCTAGTGACTTATATATTTGCCTGGAGTCGGCAGAGATGATTTCTCCATTGAACTTTTTGGCAAGCTTAATGGCAAGACTTGTTTTACCTGTTACTGTTGGTCCAAATATCACTAACATCATAAAGAATCCAATCTTTCTCAAGGTTTATTTGCGGATATTTATTAAAATAACTTAAGTTAATACTAAATTGGGTGCGTTCCTGGGGCCCTACCGTAACATAGTTTACTTTGTACTTCTTGATTAGGTTTTCAGCATTGGTTTCGCCTAAATATATTGTTGATACGTCTCGTTCTCTTTTTGCCCAGTCAGAATATCCCCATGACCATGAGTTTCCAGGAAATCCTATTACAGTATTTCTGCCTGCTAGAGAAGTGCCTGGATGGTTATGGATTGATGCTGTCAAAATGATTGATCTGGGAGGCGTATTTTGAATTATCTCCTTGGAAACTTCTATGTCATCTTTATTCCACAGTGTAATTTGAGTTTTATCAACATTAAGAATCCTTAATATTTCCAATGACCCCGAAAATATCAAGGATATAAATAATAGAATCGCGATATATTTACCTAAAATATTTCTGTTCCAAAATGTTAGTATCGCAGTTGATACCGCGAATGCGCCAATAATGTACCAATAAGTTAAAATTTTAAGATTATCATATGGCCAAGGCGCAAAACGGAATAAGTTCGGAAGAATAAACAATGACAGAGACGCCAGTAGTAAATTTTTTGCAACCCGATTA
>JAUSNA010000060.1 GCA_030645455.1 Candidatus Levyibacteriota bacterium
AAAGCCAACATATGCATTAGCACCCAGCACTTTCAAAACAAGCCTAAAGACAAGTAGAACCTCAATCACACCCAACACATACCAAATGATTTGATTGAATCTGAAAATTGTCTTCTTTTTTTCATACACTTTTTGAGGCGCTTCCCCTTTTACCTGAGGATCTATCTGTCTTACAGTTTTCTCTACCACTTGATTGGTTGGCTGTGTTTCAATTGTTGTAACTTCTTCTTGTGACATATCAAGATAAGTATAGGCGAATGGGTAAAAAAAAACAGTGAGCTGGATCACTAAAAAAGTGATAGTCTACTCATTTTTAAGCGCAAATATTAATTTGAGGTGGACAATTCGCGTTCGAGATTCTTTATGCTTTCGAAAATCATAGCGTGATCAGCATATTTAACCAAACCTTTTTTCTTTAGTTTTAACATCTCGTGCCCAGCAGTTTCTCTTGCTACTCCAACGAGCGTTGCAATATCTTGTTGCGTGAAACGATGCTTTACCAATACACCATGATCTTTCTCAACACCAAAATGTTTGGCTATATATAATAATATTGAGATGACTCTCCGATATGCATCACTGAATGCTAAATGCTCAACTCGCGTTAATGTCTCAGCGTAATCCTCTAATAATTCACTCATTAACTCAAAGATAATAGTAGGTTTGTCTTTAATAAAATCAACAACTTGCTGCCTTGGAGCGCGTCCTACCTCAACCGAGGTCAAGGCCTCGAAATAATAAACATTTGGTGTACCATTTATTGCCCAAACCATTGGAAAATATGAAATAGGTTTGAGAATGTGTAGGGATAATTCAGAACCATTTTTGGAGATGGTGTATTGCCTGACATACCCTTTTGTTAGACAAAAAATACCCTGTGGATCATCATCTGAGCGGATAAGCATCTCGCCCTTTTTATATTTTCGTGTTGTAAATTGTGTATAAAAAGCCTCAAACTCCTGAGTTTTATTTATTATCATTCCATTATTCTTATGGATACTCTTGTAGTATATATCAACTGCTTCAAATTGCAAATCTTAGCCTCAGAAGTTGTATGTATGCTTTTGTGAGAGACCACCCTAAAATCTCTCACAAAACATGCAAAACCCTACGCTGCATCTTTATGCTCTGCTTTAGCAGTATCTGAAGCAATTTTTGCTGCATCATTTGTGCTTCCAACATCTTTTTGCAGCGATGTCGCTTCTTGTTTTTCTTCGGTTTTTTTATACTGCGTATCTATCATGATATTTCACCCCCTCTCAATATTTATCTCAGTATAGTTTCGAGGTTAACACTGACCAAAAATCACGTAAAAGACTCTTCCCGTACAATCTCTTCAACCAATGCATTCTTATTCGTTTTTCTATAATCAAATTGTCCCAAAGATAATATGTTTGTATAGCCGATCCCAAAAGTAGCTGACCCGACTGAAAATGGTGCTTTTCTTTGACTTGGTTAGTTTTCATATCTATTCCAAGTTGGGACAGGAAAAAAATGCTATTTCTCTTAGATCTTTAACCTGCCTCGGCTTAGATTAATATAATCATAACCTTATATATGATCAACTTCTGCAAGACAGATTGTCCTTATTTAGTTACTTGTATCACATAAATTTTGCGATAAATCTGTAAGGTGATTATTGAAAAAAGTGTATACTTAGGTTGTTATGAAAATGACAGTAGATAAAGTCTTCTCCATCCTGCCTCGCAGTCAAATTCAACTCTCTGAAAACAAAAAAATGAGCTATTGGCTAGAAAAGTTGTTTAACCAAAAAAAGAATAAGGAAAAAAGAGATCTGGAAAGAAAAACCTCAGATACCGACACACCATTAGCTGAACCTCCCGGTCCCATCGAAAAACAAAACCTAGAAGAAAAAGGTCTTGCTGAAGCAATTAAAAACCGTGCTAGTAAAGCAGAAAAAAGTAGGCAAGCTATCGAGGATCTGGTTAATAAATCAAATAGAATATTGCTAAAAGTATCAACAGTATTTCCGCTAGATTGGTTCCCAAGTAGCATCATTGTGGAAGAAACCAGGCTTACCGTAATCCATCGTCAATTGTTTACTTCTCAAACGCACAGCGTTGACATAAAAAACATATCAAATATATTTGTAGACTCCGGCATTTTCTTTGCTCAACTGACAATCGTATCGGATACTTTTACAGAGAATCAAATTATTATTAACAGATTGTGGAAAAAAGATGCTATTTTCGTACGAAGAATTATAGAAGGATTACGAACGTTTGTGGGTAAGGATATTGATACCACAGATTTTACTGTTAAAGAATTGGTGAGTAAATTAAAAGAACTAAGTACCACCAAAGTTGCAAAGTAATTTATCTTAAATTATTTGAAGTTGTTAATCTGTAGTTGGACCCAATTAATTTGTTAATTCGGGTAGTGACACTTCTTATATTTCTTTCCGCTCCCGCACCAGCATGGGTCGTTGCGACCTAATTTCTTCTTTTCCCCTGCATCGTTTTGTGTAACTTTTTTACTCGTGGTTTTTTTCTCCTGAACAGCTTCTGTACCCACCTCCTCTGCAGGCTGATTTGTCGAGATGGAGGAAGTATTAATAGTTGGCTGCTCGGTCACAATTTGCACTTTGAAAATTCGGGTCACTATCCCGTCATCAATACCACCTATCAATTTCTCAAAAAGCTTGAATGCTTGATTTTTATATTCAACAAGTGGATCTTTTTGAGAAAATGCCTGCAATCTAATACCAATCCGAAGATCTTCCATGGATGTCAGATGATTCATCCAAAGATTGTCTATCACTTGAAGAGAAACAGCTTTGATTAATTGATTTGCAATATCTTTACCTAATTCATTTTCCCTTCTTTTAAATATGTCTGAGGATAAGGTTTTGAGAAACTCCTTCTTTTCTTCTTTATCTTGACGTGACTCAAGCTGTTCAAGAATATGTTTTTGCGAATGGGGATCAAGAGGTATGATATTTACAAAATCGGTTAGAATTGCTTTGTCTATATCCTCACCCTGCATCACATACTGCATCTCAACCGACGCATCTATCGCATTTCCAAGTCTTTCAATAATGAATTCTTCATGATCATTACCTTCCAATAAATCGTGACGCATTTCGTATACGATTTCCCGTTGCTTATTAAGAACATCGTCATATTCAACAGTGTATTTACGGCTCTCAAAATTAAATCCTTCGACCTTTACCTGCGCTTGTGTGATAACCCGCGTAACCAAGGCGTGTGTTAACGGCTGATCTTCGGGGAAATTAAATCGGGTCATAAGTCCTGCTATCTGATCTCCTCCAAAAATTCTCATCAAGTCATCTTCAAGAGAAATTATAAAAACAGACTTTCCCGGATCACCTTGCCTACCTGACCTTCCCCTCAATTGATTATCAATACGTCTGGATTCGTGCTTTTCGGTTCCAATAACATACAATCCCCCCACACTTAATACGTCTTCGTGCTCTTTCTTCCAAGAAGCATATTCTTTTTCAAATTGCTTTTTTCCTGTTTTTGACTGATATTGTGTTTCAAACTCAGATGGGGGTTGGCCTCCCAAAATGATATCGACTCCGCGCCCCGCCATATTTGTCGCAACGGTTACTGCTCCCTTTTTACCTGCATCTTTGATAATTAAAGCTTCCCGTAAGTGGTTTTTTGCATTGAGAACTTCATGCGGAATTTTTCTTCTTTTAAGAGTCTCACTAACTATTTCATTATGTCCAATTGATGCGGTACCAACCAATACCGGCTGGCCTCTTCTGTGAGCTTCCTCAATTTCATTTACAACGGCAGTAATTTTGGCTCGCTGAGTTTTGTAGATTTGATCACTGATATCTTCACGCTGTATGAGTCTATTTGAAGGAATTACAATCACATCTAATTTATAAATTTTGTGAAATTCCTCAGCTTCAGTGGCTGCAGTACCAGTCATTCCTGCCAACAAATCGTATTTTCTGAAATAATTCTGTAGTGATACTGTCGCAAGTGTTTTTGATTCTTGTTGAATTGTTACCTCTTCCTTAGCTTCAATTGCTTGATGGAGTCCCTCAGAAAGCCTTCTCCCCTCCAGTAGTCTTCCGGTAAATTCATCAACAAGAATAACCTGGTTGTCCCGTACAATATAGTCCTTATTTTTTTGATATAGAAGTTTGGCCTTAAGAGCTGCTTCAATGTGATAAACAGTATCAAAATCTTTTTCGTAAATATCCTTAACCCCAAACATTGACTCTATTTTTCCGATCCCATGGTCGGTCAAATGCGCCGTACGTCTTTTCTCATCCAATTTATAATCAATTGGCTGCAATTTATCTATTAACTTTGAGTATTCATAATATTTATTCGAAGGAGTAGCATCGGGCATGGAAATGATGTGCGGAGTTCGCGCTTCATCGATAAGAACGGAGTCAACCTCGTCAATAATTGCGTAATAATGCTCCCGCTGGACCAACTGGTCAATTGAAGTTGCCATGTTGTCGCGTAAATAATCAAATCCGAATTCCGAGTTGATACCATAAACCACATCGGCTTGATAGGCTTCCTTCCTACTTACTGGTTTTAGATGGGTAAGACGGTAATCATTTACAGTATTGTCCTCATATACTTTGTCAAAAATATACGAAGCATCATTGATAATTGCACCAACCCGAAGTCCTAAAAATGTAAAAATGTCACCCATCCACCCTGCATCACGTCGCGCAAGATAATCATTAACTGTTACCAAATGTACAGGTTTTCCGGTAAGTGCGTGAAGATATAATGCCGGAGTTGCGGATAGGGTTTTTCCTTCTCCAGTTTTTTGCTCGGCAACTTTTCCTTGAGCCAAAACGGTTGCTGCAATCATCTGCACGTCGTAATGCCTAAGTCCGACTGTCCGCTGAGCCGCTTCCCTAACCAGTGCAAATGCTTCCGGAAGTACTAAGTACAAATTTTCTCCGCCAGCGATACGCTTTTTTAATTCTTCTGTCTTCTTTGGAAAATCGGTATCCTTTAATTTCTGAATTTTCTTCTCAAAGGAGTTGATCTCGGCAACTATAGGAAGGAGTTTGTTCACCTCTTTGTCGTTAGAGTCAAAAAGCTTGGTAATGAAGTTAAGCATAAAAAAGACGTAGCCTGTGGAATTCTTGAGGCTAAGTCAATGTTTTATTCTACCACAAAAGGACTGTCGGGTCTACTCTATTCGATTTGATTTAACAATACGTTATTTCTTCTTTGCAGTTTTTTTGGTTGTTTTTTTTGTTGTTTTTTTGGCAACTACTTTCTTAACAACCTTCTTTTTTGCAGCGGGTTTTGCTGCAGCTTTCTTCTTTACAGGCATACGTAAACACCTCCTTTCAACACTATCAATTAACTTCTTAATAATTAAATGAAACTGAAAAAATGTCAAACAAAATTAATAGCTCAAAAAGGATGATTTAGATTGATATATAAAGCTAAAAATAACTTACAATTTGGGGGAAATTCTGTCAAATCCGGTATACTTTCGAAGGACCTCGGGTATCACAACGGACCCATCTTCCTGCTGATAATTCTCAAGTATTGTAACCAACGTCCTACCGATTGCAAAAGCAGTACCATTAAGAATATTAACCAACTTCTTTTCATCTTCCTCCTTATATTTGATATTCAGTCTTCGAGCCTGAAAATCCCCCGTTGTTGAGGTTGATGTAACCTCCCGATATTTTTCCTGCGTTGGAATAAATGCTTCAATATCATACTTTCTGATTGCAGGAAAGCCTAAATCGCCTGTGCACATTTTAATAACTTGGTAGGAAATTCCCAATTCTGTAAAAAATTCTTCCTCAATACTTCTCAAAAACTCATGCTCATCATCATCTTTTCCATTCGCAACAAAACTTACCATCTCTACTTTATGGAATTCATGAACTCGTAAAATTCCTCTTGTGTCCTTACCATAGCTTCCGGCCTCTTTTCTAAAAGAAGAAGAATACCCCACATAGCGCAAGGGTAGTTTTTTAAAATCCAATGTTTCATCTTTATGCATCGGAACAATGCTCTGCTCAGCCGTTCCTACCATAACCTTATCTTCGTCAACCAATTGGAACATATCCTCTTCGCCACCATTTTCCATATAGCCCAAAGCCCTCATCGAATCCTTTGAAATAATCGTAGGCGGAATTATCGGAATAAATCCCTTTTGAACCAATTTGTCCATTGCAAAGCGCACCAAAGCAATCTCCAGTAGTGCCCCTTCATTTTTTAGATACGCAAAGCGTGCGCCTGATACTTTTGTAGCCCTTTCAACATCAATAATATCCAGTAATTCACCCAACTCCAGGTGATCTTTGGGTTTGAAGCTAAATTGAGGAATTTCGCCAACTGTTTTTATGACATCATTCTCACTATCATTCTTACCAACCTTGACATCGTCTTTTGGAATTGCCGGTATTTGCAAAATGAGCTCATTTAATTCGATTTCCAAACTGGAAAGCTCGGTTTCTAGCCCATCAAGCTTTGCTTTTATCTCACGTCCTCGCTCGATATTTCTATCTTTTGCAGCCTGATTTCTCTCTGCTCGAAGATTTTGCACTTCGATATTAAGATCACGAAACTTCTCATCAAGTTCCAATATTTTTGAAACATCAATTTCTACATTTTTGGAAACTGCACCAAGTCGTATTTTTTCCGGATTTTCGCGTATAAATTTTATATCAACCATATCTTTTGTCATCCCGGACTTGATCCGGGATCCAATACCCTTGAATTATATAGCTTTTTAAGTCTTCTGACTATCCAAAAATTCTTTTAATTTTTTCAATGCACGTTTTCTGTGAGAATCTGAGTTCTTTTCTTTCTCGCTCATCTCCGCATAGGTAGCTGTTTGCCCTTCCGGAATTAAAATCGGATCCAACCCCCAACCGTTTGTTCCCCGTTCTTCTACAGCAATTGTTAGCCTAATTTCCCCTATAAAAAGGTGTATATTTTCCCCATCATGATAACCAATTGTCGCAACGAGAGTCCCATTCCGATTCGATTCGTTTTTCAACATTTTAAGTATAAGTTTATTGTTTCCATTGGACGCAACGTGAAGATATTTGACGAAGGGTCCAGGAAAACCATTCCACACATCTAATTTCAATGCAACATCATCAACAATTACCGGAGATTTAACTTTATCAAAAGCTTGCTTCAATTTATGTTCGACAATTTCTTTCAAGTCCAAACTTTGAATCTCATCAAGTTCAATTTCAGTTATTTCGATTGGAATTCCTAAAATTTGCTGTGCTTCACGTGCTTTTCCTTTATTTCCTGTCGCAAAATATAGTGGCATATTATTTAGAGGCTTCTTGGAGTCTTTGCTTTACGAAGTTTTTATCCAAACTCTGAAGTAGCCATGCCGCTTTTGGACCGTGATCTTTTCCTAAAAATGATGTGTAAATTGCTTTGAAAGCGTCGATTGATTTTAGATTTTGTTCTTTGGACTTTTCATAAATTGCAGTCTGAAGATCTTCTGCAGAAATTTCGTTTTCAAACAGCTGAGCTAAAGACCTCAGATACTCTTTTTGTTCAAAACTCAAACCTGAAACATCTGGCAACTCCTTTTGAATAAGAAATTTATCATTTTCAGGAGCGTATTTTTCAACCCAAACTTTTGCATATTTTGCCCATCCACTTAGTCCTTCTTTACGAATTTCATCCTCCATATTTGGCATCTGCACCCATTGCGCTAAAGTTAAAAATCGAAACTGTGGAGGAATAACCACTTCTCCAATTTGAGATAATTCAAATGCCCTTGCAAGATCTGACCCTGTAGAATTTTCGAACTCAAATGCTGCTTTTTGATAGTCCTCGTAAAGCTTTGGAATAATTTGCGTACCGAATGGATTGAATTCAACAGCAGTATTGGGCTCGTTTTTTATCATAAGAAAACGAACCATCTCTGGGGGCATTACTTCAAGAAGCTCTTGTCCAGTCAATCCTAACCCTTTTGATGAGGACATCTTTTTTCCATCATATAAGAAAAATTCATAGGGAAGTTTAAGGGGTGGCTCAACTCCAAATACATCTTTTATAATTTTTCTAGCAACATCATATGTTCCACCTGCAGATGCATGGTCTTTACCTGCACCTTCAATAGTAACCCCAAATACCCACCATTTAGCTGCCCATTCTACTTTGAATGGCATCGTTGCATTCCCACCAAATGGTGAAATTTTGCCTTGCATTCCGCAGCCCTGTGCCCACTTAACTTTTGTTGGAGAACACTCAAAAGCTACCTCATTGCCATCCCAACCTGTAACTGTTGTTGTTCCTACCTTTCCGCACGTTGGACACACTACCTGTAAAGGAAACCAGTCTGACGCTATTTCCCTTGCATACATTTCACCATAAACATTACGAACCTTCTGAGCATTATCCAGAACAAACCGAATTGCTTCATCATACAGACCTTTTTTGTAATAATCAGATGCCAAATATATCTCTGCACCAATTCCTAGTTTTGCAAAAAGCTCACGCATGAATGATGCGTAATATTCTCCAAATGTCCCCTCACCCTCTGGTGCTGGAGCATTACAAATCGGGATTCCCATATATTGCCCTAACTTTTCCTGAAGATGAGAGGGCAATCCGTCTATTGCATCCATATCATCAAACCCATATGTATATTTGACATCTTTCCCCTGACCTTGAAGAACCTTGAAGAGCACATCATGAATAACAGGACCTTTAAGCCCCCCCATATGAATTATTCCGGACGGAGTCCATGCGTCATTTATCCATTCTTTACCTGTTCTATTTTCTAACAATTTATCAGCCCAAAACATAATGTAATTATTATATGTTAAAACGATCTAAATACAAAAAAACCCCATTTCTGGGGTTTGCATTGTTGAAAAGCTAAAAAGAATTAACTTATTTCAACAATGTGATAAAGTATCTTTCCTGCCGGTGCTTCAACTTCAATTTTATCATTTAAAGCTTTTCCGATAAGCGCTTTTCCAAGAGGGGATTCGTGTGAGATCTTCTTTTCCATTGGATCCGCTTCCCATTCTCCAACTAGTTCAAAAACCTCTTTTTTACCATTGATGGTAACTGTTACTCGTGATCCTAATTGAACAGCCGAGTGTGCTTTTGATGCTTTGCCCTCATCAATAATTTCAACTTTCTTCATCATGTCAGAAAGTTCTTCAATGCGAGTGTCTATCAGGGAAAGCTCTTCACGAGCAGCCGTGTATTCAGAATTTTCAGAAAGATCTCCCATTGCCCGAGCTTGAGAAACCCTTTCCAAGACCTGTGGCCTTTTCACTTTCTCATGATCTTGAAGTTCTTTTTTCATCTCCTCAAGACCTTGTTTTGTAACAAATATTTTTTTCTTTGTATCCATGTCTCCTTAAAAAAAAATCCCCTCAAGACTTAGAGTGGGAGTAACAATAGTTGCTTATGCAGGTACTATACACAAAAGACAAAAGTATGTCAATATCCTGGAGTCTTAGTTCAAAATTCGAATTTTTTTCTCCTCCCAGTAAAAACGTGCCTCATCTTTATCAATCCAAATGTTATCTTCATACAATCTCATATACCTTTTATGACGAAGTTCGTACATTTCCATAATCAATTTTTGCCTATCGATTGGGTGAAAGTATGCTCTCCCATAAGATACGACTTCTCTAGATTTACTTTTTCTCATATATAACGATTGAAAAATAAATGCAAATTTTTCAATCGGAGTGATGGTTTTTTGGAAGATTCTTTCCCGAATACTTATTCTCTTACTATGGTGCCTTGGGAACTTGACATTAGGAAGTAATTCTTTAACCCATTTATTTTGATTGATAAACTTTACATATGTATTGTTTCTGTCAAATATCGTCTTTAACTGCACTATCTCATGGGCAGTGTACAATGTTTTTCTCTTTCTTGAAAAAGACAATTTTCCCACTTCCATGAACATGTTCGGGCAGATTTTGTCCCTGGCTACCCTGCCATTCCTATCCCTTTTTTGACGCATTACATAAAGAATCAAGGTAATCATAAATCTCGTAATCCACAACGAATTTTTCTTTGTGATAAAAAACAGGTCTATATCATCAGAGTAGGTAGCATTGTTCATCGAAAGGCTTCCGCTAATTCCAATATATTCAATGGTCGGGATTGTTGAAAGAATTTTTGCTATTATTTTTGCCTTGGCATATTTTGCAATACCGATATCGGAACGCTCACTCCTTGTGGAGGTTATTTGCTGACGACCCAATAGGTGATAGTATCCATTCGACTCCTGAATCGATGAAATAGAATTGATTATTTCGAATAGGTTATCATCAGTACAATCGATCTCGCAGCAAAGATACTTTTTTAACTCTTCAAAAGTCAGTGGATAATCAAATATATCAAAATATGAAAGTGTCTTTATTATGCAAGTGTCCATAAGTTAGTAACGGGACAGAACCTGTGCGACTCCCTGTGAAAGGGTGTCTACTGCAGTTTGGACAGAAGTATTGTTGTTGATCGACCGGATTGCATTACCCAGATAAATATTCATCTGTGATACCATCCCGCTTTCTCCATCGTATGTGTCCGACGAAAAGAAGGTTGATTGTGCATCATCCGCCTGTGATACGAAAGGATACACCAAATTGTTGGAAGATAAAAGAGGCGACATGGATCTTCTCGGGTATAAAGTTCCAAACAACCGTACTTTTGACTGTGTTTGATATAGTTTTTGGAGAGTTTCGGGCTTCGAAAGAAAGGTCAAGAATTCAAAGGCTTCCTCCGAATTTTTTGTCTTGCTACTTACTCCCTCAGACCAATAACTGGCAACGGTATTTTTCCTTCCGGCAAGTGCAGGCACTTTTACTACCTGGAAATTCAGATTTGGATTAAGAGATTTTATAGTAAATATATCCCATGAGTATCCAAAATAAAGAGCCAGATTCCCCTTCGCAAAAGCTAGAGTCGAATTATCAAGCGTCTGATCCCATACTGCCTTATCACCATCTGCAAAGCTTGTATAAAAACTGAAAGCATCATACGCACTATCTTTTGAATCACCGGATAGATCCTTGATATTGGCCTTATTCTGCAATAATAAAAACGCAATAATATCTGATGCATGCGAAATATTATCAAATGTACCAAGACCAATACTTGGAGTAACTATTTTGCCGCTTTGATCTTTTACAACAAGCTCTGATGCATATTTTATATAGATATCATTCCAATCTGTAGGAATTGGAAGGCCTTTGTCTGCCAATAACTGCGTATTCACGTACATCGCCAGAGTATCGATTCCCAGGGGGATTCCATAGTATGCCCCATCTACCTTCATGTCTCTCTCAACTGTCTTGTAATAGTCGGTGTCAAGTTTTGTGCTTTCAACAACACTCTGAGGGAAAGGAAGAAGGTAATTTTTGAGTTGGGGAACCCAACTGCTGTGAAACCTTACAATATCAGGTCCCGTACCGTTATTTATTCTAGTCGTGAGTCTCTCAACGTACTGACCTAGACCCTTTATATCCTGTTTTTCGTATTGAATTTTTATATTTGGGTGTCCTCGTTCAAAATCAGCAATAATAGGCTGCATTATTGTGTTGTCGTCCCAAATTCCCCAATATTTTAAGGTTACTTCCTTGGGCTCCCCTGAACTTTTTAGCCTCCCCACCAAAAAAATACCTCCCGCAACTAAAGAAATAAGAACAATAAGACCTATTATCAATAACAGTATTTTTTTGAAAGGAGATCCTCCTGTTTTTGTGTTCCCGTAATATGGGTCAACGGGCTGGGGTACTCCATTTTGGACTGCAGGTTTTGATGTGGGCAAATTAGGATCCATGCTTGGTTTTTATTGAGTATAGTTAAGCATTAGTGTTAAAATAGATACTCTTTTAGTAGTATACTAACATCTTTCATCGCTTTAAAGATACCATGCTCAAACAAAAACACCTAATGATTGCTGGACACCGTGCTAAGCACATAGCCAAAAAAGCCCATTACTATTCGAAGGGCCCTTTTTGGTTTCTTGTTGGATTTTCAATTACCGGGCTTACTATAATTTCACTTTGCATAATCGTTTTTCAAAACATGTACAAAGATACCGCAATACCGGGTGTTTATGTTGACGAACTCTTGGTCAGTGGGATGAGCAAGCAACAAATAGAAAACATCTATAATGATAGAAATACACAAATTGAAAATACAACATTCACTTTCTCTTTTGGAGAATTGATTGCCACAGCTTCAGCAAAGGATCTTGGAATAGGCTATGATTCAAAGTTAATTGCAGAGCAATCCCTATCCTTAGGAAAATCTTCAAATTTACTAACTAACATTTTTATTGTTGTAAGTTCGTATATTAGCGGGACTACGCTACAAGCATCCCACACCTTTAATTCAGATAAATTTACAGTCCTCATACAACCCCTCAAGGACAAGGCTTTTAAAACCCCTGTTGATGCTCAATTTATTGTTGAGAATAATAAAGTTACTACATTTAAAAAATCTGAAGACGGTATTCAACTTGACGTCACCAGAGCTCAAAAATTCATGGAAGAGAGTTTGCGAAAATCCCTAGACAAAAATACTGCACAACAATTTGTCTATGAGATTCCTGCGATAGTACTAAAACCTGAAATTACTACAGAGGAAGCAAATTCCTTTGGCATTGTCGAGGAAATCGGATCAGGAACGTCGCTCTTTCAGCACTCAATCCCAAACAGAATACACAATGTGAAAGTCGCATCATCAAAAGTAAACGGGATTTTGGTCAAACCCGGCGAAGAGTTTTCATTTGTGAAATATCTCGGTGACGTTTCTAAAGCTACAGGATATGCGAGCGCATATGTTATTCAAGACGGCCGCACAGTTCTTGGTGATGGAGGGGGTGTATGCCAGGTTTCAACAACTCTGTACAGAGCAATTCTCAATTCCGGACTTCCCGTAACCGAAAGACATCCCCACTCTTACAGAGTTAGTTATTATGAAGAGGACTCTCCGCCCGGACTTGATGCTACGGTTTTTTATCCTTCTGTTGATTTAAAATTTGTAAACGACACGGGCAATTACATACTTATACAATCAGTTGTTGATCCGATAGAGTTAAGGCTTACATACACGCTCTATGGTAAAAAGGACGGACGGCAAGTATCAATTACAAAACCGGTTGTTACAGGGATTAGCTCAGCACCTGCGCCTCTATACCAGGATGATCCATCCATCCCAAAGGGTACAACAAAACAGGTTGACTGGTCTGCACCCGGTGCAATTTCTACTTTTTACCGCATTGTCAAAGACAGCAACGGAAAAGTCATGATTGATGAAAAAGTTGTTTCCCGATATTCTCCATGGAAAGCTGTGTTTCTTGTCGGAACCGGATAAATTTACGCTTGTTATGCGAAAAAAAATTGCAATTTTTTGCGGAGGACCATCTTCCGAATATGATGTTTCCATCGATAGTGCAACTACTATAAATAAATTTATAGATAAGAAAAAATACGAAGTATATTTCTTTTATATTGCAAAAGACAGAACCTGCAAACTCCACTTGGCAGATGGCGATATTGACCTTAGAAGTCTCAAGACAACAACAGATCTTATCAGAGGACTTTTAGATCTTAAGAAAAAAAAGATATTCGCGTTTCTTGCTGGTATCCATGGTGAATTTGTTGAAGATGGAAAATTACAATCACTGTTAGAATTTGAAAAAATTCCTTATTCAGGATCCAATGACGAAGCAAGTGCTTTGTGTACTGACAAGATGAAGGCAATGATCATCACTCATTCATTGGGATATAAATATCCGAAAACAATCGACCTTACTAAAACTTCAAAGTTAAATATTCCCAACCATCTAACATACCCACAGATTGTAAAACCAAATAGCCTAGGATCTAGCGTAGGACTTGCAATTGTTCATGACAAAAAAGAATTAACAACTCATGTTAATTATCTTTTTAATGAATTAGCGGTTGACCACATCTTGATACAGGAATACATAAAAGGAATAGAGGTAAGTTGTGGAGTGCTTGAGAAAAAAAATGGGCTAATAACTCAGCTTCCTCCAATTGAGATACATCCTGAAAAATCCGAACTATTTGACTATGCTTCAAAATATTCAATTGGTGGCTCGAGAGAAATTACTCCACCAGTAAGCTTTGGGAAAGAGATATCAGATACCATTTCGCTTGCCACAGAAAAAATTCATAAAGCTCTTGGATGCAAAACATATTCTCGTTCTGACTTTATAGTCGATGGAAAAAATATATATTATTTAGAGACAAATACTCTTCCCGGCATGACATCCACCTCTTTACTTCCCCAGGAAGCAAAAGCAGCAGGAATGCCATTCCCAACTCTTCTTGATTTTTTAATTGAAAATTCATGAATAAAATTATAAAAGACACTCAATTTAATATCATTGGCAGTGGTAAGAGGGTACTTGCAGGGGGATGTTTTGATATTCTGCATCCTGCTCATCTTGAATTCTTGCAAAAGGCAAAAGAAGCAGGAGAAAAACTTATAATATTACTGGAAAGCGATGAAAATATAAGAAAATTAAAAGGTAAAAATCGTCCAGTGAACAATCAAAATACTCGAGCAGAAAATTTATCCAATACAGGACTGGTTGATTTTATTATGCTACTACAACCTCCAGTAAATTCAGAATATTACTATAACCTTGTAAAATTGCTCCGGCCTGATATAATTGCAGTGACAAAAGATGACCCGCTTCTTACTGTTAAGAAAGAGCAAGCAAAGATGGTTGGAGGTATGGTAAAAGAAGTTATGATAAGGGATTTGCGATATTCAACAAGCAAGCTTGCAGAAAATAACAATTTATAAAATATGAAAAAAATACTACTCGCTTACGGTGCACTTGTCTTGATTGTAATAATTCTTGCGGTTGCCAAATTCAATGGATTTAATTTTCTACCGAATTTCAAGAAAGCAACAGCTCAAATAAACAACCAAACTTACAATTTAATGATTGCAAGTGATGATAAAAGTAGACAGGTCGGTCTTTCCAATAGAAAATCGCTTGGAGAAAAAGATGCGATGCTTTTTATTTTTGAAAAGAAAGGCAAATACAGTTTTTGGATGAAAGATACCCAAATTCCTCTTGATATTATATACATTAACGACACCAAAATTGTTCATATTGTAAAAAATGCTCCTCCGCAAAAGGGAAAATCGGGGCAATTACCTATATATACACCGTCAACAGAAGCTAACTATGTATTGGAAATTAACGGAGGACAGTCGGATAAATATAAATTCAAAAATGGTGACACCGTCACAGTAAAGGGCGTTAACTAAAACTTTCTCTTCTCATGCATATTCTTGCCATAGAATCTTCCTGCGATGAAACCAGTGCTGCAATCGTAAAAAAAACATCTCATGGCATAGACGTACTATCTACTGTTACTGCTACGTCTTTAAGCCTTCACGCTGCAACAGGGGGTATAATCCCTGAGAGCGCGGCAAGAATGCAGGTTAAGTATATAATGCCCGTTATTATTGAAGCGCTAAATGAGGGTATAGGAAACAGAAAGCAGGGCAAAGAAATAACAAGCTGGAAAACAGCAAGAGAAGTTTTAAAAAACGATATTGATGCAATAGCCGTAACATATGGACCTGGTCTTATTGGAAGCTTACTTGTAGGAGTCGAAACAGCAAAAACTCTTTCATATATATTTAAAAAACCACTAATCCCAGTAAATCACTTGCTGGCGCACATATATGCCAATTATATAAATAGGAAGGAATCTGAAATCAAGTTTCCCTATATTGGTCTCATTGTGTCGGGTGGACATACCGATTTATTATTATTTAAAAATCATGGGGACTATAAATGGCTTGGCGGAACAAGAGATGATGCTGCAGGTGAAGCGTTTGACAAGATTGGTAGATTGCTAAACCTTACCTATCCCGCAGGTCCGGAGATTGAACAAAGAGCGTCATTGGTTAACAATCCGGATCTAAAGTTTAAAAGCCCCTTGATGGGAAGTCACGATTTTGATTTCTCATTTTCCGGACTAAAAACAGAGGTCTCCCGATTCGTACAAAAGCAAGAAGTAGTAGACACTAACCTAAAAAATAAAATTTGTCATGCGACACAAAAAGCAATTATCGATGTGTTGGTCGGAAAAACACTTGAGGCATCAACCAAATACAATGCAACAATGATCTTAGTTGGTGGAGGTGTTAGTGCCAATGGAAAACTTAGAGACCAACTTTCATCTGCATCTTCAATTCCTGTTCTTTTTCCCGATGCAAAATATACAACTGATAATGCTGCAATGATCGGAGCATATGGACTGTTAAATCAACAAACAACATCCTGGGAATTGTTATCAGCCAATCCAGAGTTGTATTTTGCCTGATACTACAATATAATCCTCATTTCGCAGCCAACGTAGCAATATTTTGTTATGCTATACTGGTTTTTGTGTAATTTAAGTTATGAAAGATGTAATTTTAGTCGAATCACCTACAAAAGCAAAGACGCTAACGCGTTTTCTTGCAGGAAAATACGAAGTAATTGCTTCGATGGGGCACATCCGTGATCTACCTAAATCCAAACTTGGCGTCGACCTGGAAAATAATTTCGAACCTCAATATATAATTCCAAAAGACAAACAAAAAACTGTAAAGCAGCTTAAAGCTGTAGTTAAGGGAGCAAAATTAATTATTCTCGCAACAGACCCTGACCGCGAAGGAGAAGCTATTTCATTCCACCTTCATGAAATATTAAAGGATGTCAATAAAAATTCAGACTTTGAAAGAATCGTTTTTCATGAAATTACAAAAGGCGCAATTGATGCTGCCATGACTCATAAGAGGAAAATCGATCAAGATCTGGTTAATGCCCAAACAGCTCGCCGAGTGCTTGACCGAATAGTGGGATACAAATTGTCTCCGATTCTTTGGAGAAAAGTAAAAAGACATTTGTCGGCCGGTCGCGTTCAATCAGTAGCATTAAGATTAATTGTAGAGCGTGAAAAAGAAATTGGTATATTTGCAAGCAATGCGTTTTATCGAATTGTTTTAACGGTAAATAAAAAAGGTGAAAAAAACACGATAGATTTTGAATTAACAAAAATTGAAGGGAAAAAAATTGAAGAATCTAAAGAAATAAAACTGTATGATGGGGCATATAAATATTCATACACCAATCTTTCGAAAGATATTGCGGATATAATTATCGGCCAAGTTAAAAACGAGGGGCTTACAATTGTCGATGTCCAGCAGAAAGAAACAAAAAGATCCTCATATCCTCCTTTTATCACATCTACTCTCCAACAAGCAGCCTTTAGAAGATTTGGCTATACGGGAAAGCGAACAATGTCTCTTGCTCAGAGATTATATGAGGAAGGACATATTACTTACCACAGAACCGATTCATTTAATTTGTCAGACGTTTTTATAAAAGCGTCCCGCTCTTATATAGAAAAGGAGTTTGGAAAAGAGTATTTATCCCCTGATGTAAAAGTTTTTAAGACAAAATCTAAATCTGCGCAAGAAGCGCATGAAGCAATTAGACCCGTTAATATTGAAGAAGAAAAGGAAAAAATAAGTAAAGAATTGGGGAATGATTACGCAAATATTTATGACTTAATTTATAGAAGAGCTGTGGCAACGCAAATGTCTGACGCTATTTTTGCATCCACAAAAATCACTGGGGAAATTACGAAAAAAGAGACTTACACTTTTGAAGCAAGCGGAAGTGTACTAAGATTTCAGGGATTTCTTAAGCTTTACTCAATAAAAGAAGACGAAACACAAGTTCTTCCCGAAATCAAAGTTGGAGAAATCCTGGATTACAAAAATGCCTCACTTTCCGAGCACGCAACAAATCCTCCGCCTCGATATAATGAAGCATCTTTAGTGTCATCTCTTGAAAAGCATGGCATTGGAAGACCTTCAACTTACGCGCCTATTATTTCCACACTTTTTGACAGACTATATATTGAGAAAAACGAAGGAAGACTAAGTCCTACGGAAATTGGTATCTCAGTTACTGAATTTTTAGTTAAGAATTTTTCAAATATTGACGACATACCTTTTACTGCTCGCCTAGAGGAAGAATTAGACGAAATCGCAGAAGGTAAATTAAAATGGCAAAATGTTTTGAAAGATTTTTACACACCCTTTGAAAAACAACTTAAGAAAGCCGAGAATGCTGAGGGAGTAAAGATAGAAATTGAATATTCAGACCGGACCTGTCCAAAAGATGAAGGAAGACTTATTGTCAGACAATCAAAGTTTGGAAAATTTTTGGCCTGCGAAAATTTTCCGGATTGCAGATTTACAGAGTCAATTACCGAAACGCTTGATATCCCATGTCCAAAGGATGGAGGAAATGTCGTAATGAAAAGAACCAGAAAGGGAAGAACTTTCTATGGATGCAGCAATTACCCAAATTGTGATTTTGCAGTTTGGAAAAAAGAAGATATTATAAAACCCAAAGAACCTACCACAGCAACGAATTAAGATGGAACTCCAAGAGATTGATTTAGCCAATATTAATCTAGCCGAACAACAATCAAACATTTCAGATAGCGCGTGCACAGCATATTCTCTTGTAAATCTTGTGCGGATGCTTGGATATGAAGTTTCTGAAAACCAACTGTCTACTCTAAAAGAAGAAGCGGCGTCTCAGGATCCGTCAGGATTAACTGCCGATCAGCGATCAGATTTTCTTGAAAAATTTGGTCTTATCAACCGCAACCTGGGAAATGTTTTCTCAGAATATTCTCAAGACAAAACAAAACTGCTTGATGAATTTGTTAAAGAATTAAAACAGCACCCTGTTTCGTTTGTAATATCTTCAGCGTTATCACTTAAAAAGGGCTCTTCTTCATTAAGTGGTACATCGGAGTCTGGAAAAGCAGAGACCGGTCACCAAGTTGTAGCTGCTTTTATCAATGGGAGGGTGCAAATAATCGACCCATATGCGCCTCGATCAAGATACTCTTTCAACCCAACCAACCCTGAATCCATGAATAATTTGTTGACTACGCTCACTAGTCGCGCGACTCAGTATTATCTAGAACAAGATTCCAAACCTGTTACCAGAGATTCTGTTTTCGCTGAAGGAAAAAGAAGACTTGAGTCTGTAGATTACGCCAGTTTCATCCGAGCGTCTATGACAAATAATGAAATGTATACGGCAGTAAAAAAGTAGTTATGGATATTACAAAGCTTGGGGCGGAAGAACTCCGTGTTATTACGCCATCTGAAGAGCAACTTAAAAAAATTAAAGCATCAAGACAAGAAATTTATATTGTTCTTGATAATGTTTTGGATACATATAATATTGGAAGCGTATTTAGACTTGCTGACGCAGTTGGAGCAAAGAAAATATTTTTATGTGCGGGGAGTGAGACTCCTCCAAATCACAAAATAAAAAAAGCATCAGTCGGAACATGGCAATGGGTTGAATGGGAATACTTCACCGAAACAAGAGAGGCAATTAAAAGTTTAAAGTTAAAAGTTAAAAATTTGAAAGTTGTTGCAGTGGAACTTGATGAAAAAGCCATTGATTACACGAAAGCAGACTACACTCTCCCAATTGCTCTTGTGGTCGGACACGAGTCGGATGGCATATCAAAAGAAGTTCTGGATATGTGTGACAAGATAGTCCAACTTCCACAATTGGGAATTAATAAAAGTCTGAATGTAATGGTTTCATTGGGAATAGTTCTCTATGAAGCCCTCGAAAAAAATAGCTCCTAATTAATAAATATTGTTTTTGCATTTCAAGGAAGCACGTTAAAATTTTTCGACTGTAGTGAAGACGGGGGATTCCTCGCAAACTTGTCGAGGAGGGGGTGAAATCACACGCTTCACAAAGGAGGAAAATTAGTGACCCTTGATATGCAAAGAGCTTTTGGTTCTTTTTGCGGGAAAAAGAACAGAAAAAAGTGTGATAGAATATATTCCACTGTGAATTTAGACCTGCTCATCATTTCCTCAATTCTCATTATTGGATTTGGAATAGTTATTTATCTCATTACAAAAAAACAAAACTCAAAAAGTGATGCCACCCTTGTTGAGTGGCTCAAGTCCATGGATAAAAGATTGGACACCAACTCTAGTGAAATGAATGCAAAGCTTAACAACGCAGCATCAGCTTTTGCTTCGGTCCAAAAAAGTCTTGGCGAAATGTCTGAAATTGGGAGAAATATGAAAGACTTGCAAGAATTTCTGAACTCTCCAAAACTTAGAGGCAACATAGGCGAGCAGGTCCTGAAAGAACTTCTAGGACAATTCTTACCAAAGAACACTTACCGACTTCAGTATAGATTTAAGACAGGAAGCATTGTTGATGCAGTAATAATAACCGGTGGGGGGATCATTCCAATAGACAGTAAATTTCCAATGGAAAATTTTAGAAGAATTTCAAAAGCGACAGATGACAAAGAGAAAAAATTAATTGAGAGGGAATTTATAAGTGATATCAAAAGACATATTGATTCAATATCCAGTAAATATATTTTGACGAATGAAGGAACAATTGATTTTGCTCTCATGTACGTTCCGTCTGAAAGCGTTTATTATGAAATTGCAAATGAGCCATCGCTTTATGATCACGCGACAAAAAAAAGGGTCTTAGCGGTAAGTCCTATGACTTTTTACGCATTTTTACGCTCAATTTTGATAGGATTTGAAGGACAAAAAATTTCTCAACAAGCGCACAAAATCTTGAGTAATCTTCGCAGTATCCAAAAAGAGTATGAAAAAACAAATGAAAATCTTGAAACCCTTTCCCGTCACGTCTCAAATTCCTACAACATGATGACCCAAGTCTCAACTAGTTTTGGAAAACTCGGACAACAAATAACAACGACTAATGAGTTGGGAGAAGTGGAAGAAAAAGAAATCAAACAACTTGAGAGCTAAACCCCAAACATTACCTCTTAAAACCTGATCAAACATACCCCTCAAATTCTTCAAAGATTATTTTTTCTTTTGGTACTCCCATGTCTATTATGGTTTTTTTCAAACTGTTAACCATGGCCGGAGGTCCAGAAAAAAAATATTTACTTTTATCTATTTCGTACACATACCTTTTTATCATTTCAGAATTTATATAACCTTTCTCGCCATCCCATTCTTCCGGATTCAAA
Source organism: Candidatus Levyibacteriota bacterium (assembly GCA_030645455.1). Taxonomy (GTDB): domain Bacteria; phylum Patescibacteriota; class Microgenomatia; order Levybacterales; family GWA1-39-11; genus JAUSNA01. The sequence continues at coordinate 21,077 of JAUSNA010000060.1, forward strand.
CTTCCCCCATCGGTTATTGTCGGAACGTATGAGAAGTTTTCTAGATGATTATTTGCATCTCTGAAAAAATCATCAAATATCATTTCCTCTCTTTTTTTCCAACTGGCAAAAAGTATCATCTGGGTTTTTAAATTTTTATCCGTAACATATTCAACAATCGAATGGTACGGTGTAACTCCAATTCCTCCTGCTATAAATACATGCGGTGAAGTATCCTTCTCGTCAAAATTCAAATCGTCCCACGGACCGTCAAATTGAACTTTATCTCCAGTAACCAAACTATTAAGTCTCATTTTAAAAGTACTTTGAATAATTTTGGTCGTTATCGTAATAAATTCTTTGTCCGTGGGGCTTGATGAAATTGTAAAAACCCGCGAGTCTCCTCGCTCGTCCATATTTTTATGTGGCAACGTCATTTCGTAATACTGTCCCGGTGTAAATTCCCTTTCTTCTCCCGTACGCTTAAAGTAAAAAGTGTAAGTGTCAAAAGTCAGTTGTTCTTTTTTAACAAAAGGTAGAAAAAAAATCCCATTCTCATTCATAAATTATTTATTAGCTCGCAAAATACTCACGGAGTTTACAAAAATCACACTTCCTATCGTTGCATCTCTCATTCCAAAAAGAGAGATTGATTATTTCTTTACTAACTCTTATTACCTCTTTTAACAGTTCTTCGGATTCCTCTTTTGAAATATCAAAGATTTCCCTTTTATACTCTCCACTGTCTTTAGGCTCGACGAATTCAATTATTCCGCTTTGCATTTTGAAAAAATTATTCTTGTATCTGTCTAGGAGCAATTTATAAAAGACCAGTTGCCTTTTATAATTCCCGTCTCCATTTAAAGTCTTTCCTTCGATTTCATTTCTTGACTTCACACCACCTGTCTTAAAGTCGCTTACAAGAACCTTGAAATTCTTATCGAGGGGCTCTATCATATCTATTTTTCCATTAAGAATTAAGTCATCCGTTATTCTTATCCCTTTAATATCAAGTTCGGATTCGACATCTTTACTCAATGATTTCAGACGCTCATCGTAAAATCCACCCAATGCCTTTTTCCCTCTTTCAATAAAACGTTCTAATTCGGAAGACGTTATAGTTTGCAGATAATTGGATTCCACAAAATTTTTGATTAACAATTCTTGCGACGCCTTACCTTTTTTAAGCGCTATGATGTAACGGTTGATTGCCTCATGAATTGCATTTCCGTATAGTCCTGAATCTTGTATTTTTTCAGGAATACGAAGAAGGTTGGTGAAAAAATATTTCCATGGACAATCCAAATAATTATTAAGAGCACTGACGGATAATCCCTGTTTTCTAAAAACCTCCGCAACAAATTCTTTCGAGAAATTTACTTTTTCATTTTTTTCTTTTGACTTAAATATTTCCTCCAAGTGAGAGTTAAAAATTTTCTCAAAACCTGAAACATTAAAATCCTCAATATATTGCTCCGGTATTTCAGTCAAGAATTGTGAAGCAATCTGCTCTCTACCATCCTCCGAGGAATTTGAAAAAGTTATAAATGCATTTTTCCTAGCTCTCGTAAGTGCCACATAAAATAGCCTTCGCTCATCACTGTTATCATCACCGGTTACATCAATTGATTTCCTGCCTAAATACTCCCAGGGTATAACGAATTTCGCTCCTCTATTTCTCTTATTTCCCCAATGTGTATTAAAAACATTTGGTAAAAATACATAATCGAATTCCAATCCCTTTGATTTGTGTACTGTCATTAGTCTTACAACCCCTTCCGGAATTATATGAGTATTTTTCTTAAGAGACACATTATGATCTTCTAAAAGATCTAGATACTTTACAAAATCTCTCAAGCTATACGAACCACTCCTTCCGACAAGCTCCTTTACTTCATCATAAAGTCTTGCCAATTTTGAAAGCACTTCTTGCGCATGAGGATTTGTAAGAATACTTTTCAAAAGCCCCGTTTTGTTAAGAACCTCAACAAAAACCTCGTCAAGCCTGTTGTTGTTTGCCAACTTTATAAAACCTTTTTCCTCCATATAAAGATTTATAAATTCTTTGATCGCAACAGTATTTACAAGCTCCAACTCGGCTAATTTCTCTTTATTTCTTAAGACATCCCAAATATTTTCTTTATTCTCATACCTTGCTTTAGAAATTTTGAAAACATCAAGGGGATGGATTTGAAAACAATCCATGAGCATTGCTTTTATTATGTATTCATTATTTGTAGGTTCATTAACGGATCGGAGAAGCAATATCATTTTCCCAACTTCTATGTCCTCCAACACATTCAAATCCGACTCAATAACGTGTGGTATTTTCTCGCGCTCAAGGACGGGTAATAGTGGGTAAAGGTCTTTGTTGTTGCGGACCAAAATTGCTATGTCATTGGCTTCTGTACTTTTCAAAAGTTCTTTAACCTTGCTAACTATCCAGTAATATTCGCCGTCATAGGATGAAAATTCCGCTTTTTTGATTTTTTCCTCAGGGTGCATTGCCTTTTTCAAAAGACCAACACTTTCTGACAAAATTTCTAACGAAACCGCGTTATTTGATATCACCGAATGGGTGGCATCCAAAATTACCTGGGTTGACCGGTAATTCTCAGATAAATTTATAAGTCTTGCATCCGGGTATTTTCTCTTAAAGTAGATAAAGTTCTCAAGTGAAGCACCTTGAAATCTATATATCGCCTGCTTTTCATCCCCTACTACAAAAAGGTTGGGACTATCAAAAAATGAAGCCATCAGCTCGACAATTTTATTTTGTGATGCGTTTGTATCCTGATGTTCGTCAACCAAAAAGTATTGAAACTTTTCCTGCAGATATTGGAGTAAGTAGGGATGCTTCTCTAGTTGACTTATAACTTCCAAAAGCATATCGTTATAGTCATACTTTTTAAGTTCTTTTAGCTTTTTCCCATACTCTTTATACACCTTAACAAGTTCTTTATTTTTTTCAATTTCTGAAAACTTCTTCTTATAGTCACTTTTTATTTCACCTTTGTATTTACCTTTTGTATTTTTCAAATCATCACGATTTAATAAATCTTTCTCCATTGCAATCAGACCTTTATCCAAATCCCCGGGTAAAACTTTTTCCATCTTAAGTCTATTAATTGCAGAAAGTGCTGGCTTCACATAATGAGACAAATCACCCAATGGCTTTATATGCTTAAAATTAAGATTCTTAATAATTGATTCGACGATTTGAAGTTGCTCTATTTCCGTAATATTTTCAGAAGCTATAATATTTGAAAATTCCTCTTGATGACTTCTTATGAAATTGTTGCTAAATGAATGAAATGTTGTGATTTCTACTCTGTACGCATCTTGACCAATAATTTGAAGAAGTCTTTTGCGCATTTCGTGTGCTGCTGCCTCCGTAAAAGTGAGAGCAAGAATATTTTCAGGGTTGACTTGGGTCTTAAGTAAAATATTTGCTATGCGAAGAGTAAGTGTCGTAGTTTTTCCTGTTCCCGGACCTGCAACCACCATTACAGGACCTTCTATAGCATCAACCGCCTCCCTTTGTGCAGGGTTAAGATTTTTATATTGCTTGTCAAATTCTTCAGTAATCATGGGAATTTAAGTGCCTTAGGAAGAGAGTAAGCCAAGTTCTGTTCACCCCGATTAAATCGGGGTTGACCGTAATCTCTCTCGATTTGATATGACTCAATTCGTTCCGCTTACTAGGCGGAATGCCCTCAAACTTTGGTGCTAGAAGGTTTCCCAACAAGTAGTATACTTTCGCACCGTTCGGAGGTTGCAGCAGGTAGGATTGCCCGTTTCACTTCCACTCGTCTCTGTTGCTCTCAGGTTATGTTAATTCATAACCTGTTCTAGTCTTCACATGTGGATAAAATGACTAGACACCAGCTATTACTAGCCGGAGCTTACGCTCCAATCCTGATACTACGCCTGTCTGGACTTTCCTGTCCGATAAAATCGGACTAACGGTCCTTCTTCCTAAGGCATATTGATTATAGCACCAATATACTATGGGTTCAAGAAAGAAAGATTTTGAGGCCGGACTCTAAGTCCTTTTTGTATGTTTTACTTGTAATATCATGCCACTGCACATTTCCATATTTTTTAAACCACGTCATTTGATTTTTTGCATGCCGGTACTCAGATATCTTCCAACGGTACATGCACTCCTCCCAAGACAACTCTTTTTTTAAATAAGAAAAAAGCTGCTTATATCCATTCGCATCTTTTACTTGTTGAGCTAGGGTTTCATAGTTTTCGAACAAATTTTTTGCCTCTTCAAGCGCACCATTTCTTATGCGTTCCTCCACCCTAACATTTATTCTCTGTTTTAGAATTTCCCGATCACACATCAACCCAATCACCAAACAGTCAAATTGCCTCACCTTACCATTCTTTAATCTTGAATCATTAATCTTTAATCTACCTTCCGTAATCTCAATTGCACGAATCAAACGGCGCTTATTACGCACATCCGATGTATTCATTGTGGAAAATTTTTCCTTGTTTTGCTTTTTAAGTTTTAGCTGTAAGTCTTCAACACTTAAAGTCTCCAGTTTGTTCCTGAGCTTCAAATCAGGCCCTATCGACCCTTCCAAACCATTGAGCAAAACTTCAACATAAAGCCCTGTTCCACCCACAACAAACGGTAGTTTATTTTTCGCGTGGATTAATGCGATTGTATCGACCGCGCACTTTTGAAAATCAGAAACGTTGAAAGGGGTAAATGGATCTACAACGTCAAGTAAATGAATAGAAGAACCACTGTTACTAGAATAATATCCTGCATGTGATTTATAGTCGGGGGGCAGGTCTTTTCCTGAAATAATATCAAGACCCTTATATACTTGAACCGAATCGGCACTTACAAGTTCGCCTTGATATCTGTTAGCCAAATCAAAGGCTAAATTTGTTTTTCCAACTGCAGTCGGACCAACAATATAAACTATTTTCTGCATGAGCGTATTTTACTCAATTTATCAACTAAACGCTAATAACTATACGCTAAGTTCTAATTTACTTAATTGCCTTTTTCAAACTCTTTCCAGGAGTAAATCCAGGTGCTTTTCTGGCAGAAATAGTAATTGCCTCACCTGTCTTTGGATTTCTTCCACGTCTTGCTTTTCTAGATCTAACTGAGAAAGTACCAAAACCAGTGATCACTACCTTTTCTCCTCTTTTAAGTGAATCACGGATTCCATTCAAAAAAACTTTAACGGATTCTTTGGCAGCTTTATTCGTGAGATTTCCTTTTTTAGCAACAAGCTCAATGAGTTCTTTTTTTGTAACGGACATGTGACTTCACCTCCTCTCTTTTTTATTTTTCCTTGATTTAACAATACAAACTATCAATTCGTTTGTCAACCCTTCGACTCGCCTTACTCGCTCAGGGTGTGTTTTGGTATAATTCAAACATGTCAACTCTTGAAGAGAGAGTAGAAAAAATTGAGCAAAGGAATAAAAAGGTTGAGTCGGATAAAGCATGGGAAGGAAGCTGGACGAGAAAAATTGTACTAATTTTGTTTACATATCTTGCAATTGGACTATATTTAAGTGCCATTGAGATTGACCGTCCCTGGATCAATGCCATCGTCCCATCATTAGGTTTTTTGCTTTCAACATTAACATTACCCTTCATCAAAACCTGGTGGGTAAAAAATATTTATAAGAAGTAAACTCTACTCTTTAGGCTCGGTAACGCGGAATTCGCGGATAAGATATATTTCTATACGAAGTTATCAGATTATCTTGCTATCGTATTAATCTTTGTTACAACATCAAAGCATAATTTAAACTGATCCTCTCGCTCTACCTCTGTAAGAACGTCTAAATCAACATCAAATAATTCAAGTAGAGATGGGCTCTTATGGAATTGAAAAAAATCAGGATGAGAACTTGCTCTAATTGCCCCTAAAAGAGAGGAATTCATATAGCTAGAAACGGTCTGTCTTGTAACTCCAATACTTTTTGCTAAATTTAAATCACCGTTTTTTGTACCTAAATCTCTAGCAACCATAGCATTAAATATGGTCAAATACTTGATCCAGAAATCTGGATAAATATTGCTAGGGTTTTGTTCCGATGTTTCTACTAAATTGGAAATAGTGCCTAGAAAGGGAGGGTTTACCAGCAATATATTATTAAATCTTGGATCTTGTTTTACTCGTTCTTCAAGTGGTATTTGCTGTGGTATCTCTGTCATGAGGTGATATTAATACAGCGAAACAAGGATGTCAATCTATTCTTTCGGCTCGGTGATGCGGAATTCACGGATAACTGTTACTCGTACGACTCCCGGAACTATCACTTTTCTATCAATTTCTTCTTTAATTTTTCTTGCCAAAATTGTTGTCTCAACATCATCCAATTTTCCTGGGTTTACAACTACTCTTATTTCACGACCAGCCTCAAAAGCATACGCATCGTCCACTCCATCGTAATGCTTGGCAATTTCTTCCATGTCACGAAGGCGTTTCATGTAATCCTGTAAGTCTTCATGCCTTGCCCCAGGACGGGCACCCGAAATACTATCAGCAGTTGAGACAATCATAGACTCAATTGAAGAGAAAGGCTTATCTTCGTGATGCTCTGCTACACAATTAACAATTTCACGGGGTATTTTGTATTTATTAAGTAACTCTACTCCAAGATCTACATGGCTTCCCTCTTTTTCGGTCACAATTTTTCCAATATCATGGAATAGACAACCTAATTTTACAGTTTCGACATTTGCTCCTATTTCATGCGCGATTTGCATACCGATTTTTGTTTCTTCAAGGGTATGAACGACTAAATTTTGTCCAAATGAAGTTCTAAATTTAAATCGACCGAGCATTTGTATAAGATCAGGATGAATATTGTATGCGTCCACAGCATGCGCCAATTTTTCACCCTCTTCGAAAAGAATTTTATTTACTTCTTTTTTTTGTAGTTCTACGACCTCCTCAATTCTGACAGGTTGAATTCTGGTGTCTCTTATCAATAGCTCAAGTGAACGGCGAGCAACCTCACGTCTTACCGGATCAAAGCTTGAAAGACGAATAATTCCCCGCTCTTCAAGGTCGACATCAACACCGGTTGCATTCTCAAAAGAACGTATATTACGCCCTTCCTTTCCGATAATCCGTCCCTTCATATCCTCATCTTCGATTTTTATAACTGAGAGTGTGTATTCGGGAAGAAAGTCGAGGGCACCGTGCTTGATGGCATCAGATAATATTTCCTGAGCTTTTTTATGTGCCTCTAGTTTTACTTCGGCCTCTGCTTCCTTGATCTCCTTTGCCATTTCAGCCTTAAGGTCGTTTTTCAACTCGTCAATAAGAAGCCTTTTTGCATCCTCTGATGTAATGTGGGCAATTTCTTCTAATTTTTTGATGTAATTTTTTCGATCGTCCATTTTTGGACAAAGCGGAGAACCTAACTAACGTAGGCTGGGCTGAAAGTTCTGAATAAGTTTTTGGTATTCATATGCTTACCTTTACCGCTTTGGTAAGTACCATTATACAATATAATTACTGAATCTCAACGATACTGGCATATATTCGCAATATTCGCTACACTTAAATACTGCCCTATGATACAAAATTTTAGTGACCTTGCTACAACAGATCAAAGACGCACAATTCTTGAAATAATAGAAGCCGGCCTTACCTCTATACAACCTGAGGAAAATTTCAAAAAAACAGTGAATCTTGAAGGTGATATCCTTACAATTCTTGAGTCTACCTATGATCTTACTGATTTTGATCATGTTTATTTGATTGGATTTGGGAAAGGGTCAGCACATAATTCAAAGTTCCTCGAAACACTTTTGGGAGACAAACTTTCTGAGGGTTATGTAATTGACACCAAAGATGAAGATTTTTCAAAAATAGAATTTACACTGGGTACTCACCCTATCGTTTCTCAACAAAACGTTGATTTTACATTTAAAATTATGGGCAGATTTTCCAAAATGACTGAAAAAGACCTTGTTCTTATTGTTGTTTGTGGAGGCGGAAGCGCGATGTTTGAACATCCACATAGTGTTAGCATAGAACAAAAGATAGATATTGAAAAAGCGTTGCTGAAATCAGGGGCCAATATCATAGAAATGAACAAAATAAGACAACATTTGTCTGACGTCAAGGGGGGAGGACTTGCGCAAATTTTGTACCCGGCTACAATTGCTACACTTATTTACTCAGATGTACCGGGAAATGATATTACATACATAGCATCCGGTCCTACAGCAAAAGTTGATAGTACGATTGACGATGCAATGGAGCTTGTTAACCGGTTTGGAATTCCCGATATAACTCCAGAGGTATTTATTAATAATCCTCACGATAATAAGTATTTCGAAAAAGTCGAAAATCATATCGTGCTGAGTAACCTTACAGCTCTTAATGCCATGAAGGCAAAAGCCGAGGAGAAAGGAATCGACGCATCGATATATAGCGATAAATTCCAAGGAGAAGCACGGGATGCATCGGTAAAACTTATGAACGAAAACCATGGAAACCATTTGCTACTTGCAGGTGGTGAAACAACCGTAACTGCCAAGGGCAATGGTAAAGGAGGCCGCAATCAAGAAGCAACGCTCTCAGCACTTCTAAGCATGCCGGGCAATACTCTTGTTTGTTTTATAGCGTCAGATGGCTGGGATAATTCTGAATCTGCAGGTGCGATTGCTGATTATGAAACGCAACGAAAGGCACAAGAGAAAAATATTAGCGTACAAGAATATTTAGAGAACAACGACAGCTTTACATTCTTTCAACAAACAGAAGACGCAATAATAACAAACCGTCTTCCTTCAAATGTTGCCGATTTAATGATAGTATGGAAGTGGGATTAATATGGAAGAAATCACAGAATCAAAAGTTTTGGATCTTGAAGAAAAAGCGGTTGAAGCACGTCAACTTTTAATTTCAACACTTCTTGAAGCAGGAAGCGGACACAGCGCCGGACCTTTAGGCATGGCAGATATTTTTACTGCTTTTTATTTTTATATTCTCAACCAAGACCCACAAAATCCCGAATGGGTAGACCGCGACAGACTGATACTTTCCAATGGCCATATTTGTCCGATTCGCTATGTCAGTATGGCACAAGCTGGATATTTCCCAATTGAAGAATTAAAAACTCTAAGAAAAATAAATTCACGCATTCAAGGACACCCACACAGAACTGCTCTGCCCGGCCTTGAAACAACATCAGGACCTCTCGGCGAAGGACTATCACAATCAATAGGTATTGCTCTGGCAGGTAAATTGGATAAAAAAAATTATCAAGTATACTGCATCACATCCGATGGTGAACATCAGGAGGGCAATACCTGGGAAGCCATCATGTGCGCCGCAAAATACAAGCTTGATAATCTTACGGTTGTCATTGATAGAAATAATATTCAAATTGACGGCAATACTGAAGACGTCATGCCCCTTGAATCACTCCGCTTAAAATACGAGTCATTTAATTGGAACGTTTTGGAAATTAACGGTAATGATATCCGTGGATTTGTAGATGCTATTCAAACTGCAAAAACTATGCGTGAAAAACCAACGTGTATAATTGCGCACACTGTTCCAGGCAAAGGGGTGGACTTTATGGAAAATGATTTTACATGGCATGGCAAACCACCAAACGACAAAGAAGCAAAAGTTGCGCTCGCTGAACTCAGAACTTTACAGGGAAAAATTAGATCCGAGCACCAATGATAATTTTTAATTTAAAATTTAAAATTTGAAATGAAAATTTAAAATTACTATGTTAAATACAGAATTTAAGCTGAACCAAAATTTATTCGACGAAAATGTTGAAAAAGCCGCAACCCGTGCAGGATACGGTGAGGGACTTGTTGCTTTAGGTGAAACAAATCCCAACGTTGTTGTACTTTCTGCAGACCTTACCGAATCTGTGAAGGCAAATGCATTTGCTGAAAAATTTCCTGAGAGGTTTTTTGAGATGGGAGTTGCAGAACAAAATATGGCAGCTGTTGCTGCAGGGTTTGGCGTTACCGGCAAATCTGCATTTATTTCCTCATATGCCACTTTCTCTCCGGGGAAAAATTTAGAGACTCTAAGAACAACAGCTGTATATAATGACGCAAATGTGAAAATTGCAGGACACCATGCGGGGCTTATGACTGGACCTGATGGGGCTACACACCAAGCAACAGAGGATTTGGCGATTACAAGATCCTGGCCGAAAATGAGAGTGGTTGTCCCTTGCGACTCACACCAAGCGGCAAAGGCTACGATGTTTGCTGGAGATACTTACGGACCTTTTTATCTTCGATTTACTCGAGATAATACTCCAATTATGACAACTGTTGAGACACCTTTTGAATTTGGAAAAGCACAGACCTTTTGGATAACAGAAAATCCTACCGCAGCAATATTTGCGACTGGATATATGCTCTTCCATGCTTTATGCGCTGCAAAAGAATTAGAAATGGAGGGTATAAACGTTTTAGTTACAAATATTCACACGGTAAAACCACTTGATGAAGAAGCAGTTATAAGTATTGCCGGACAAACCGGCGCCATAGTTTCAGTGGAAGACCATCAGGTCGATGGAGGACTTGGTAGTGCAATCGCAGAAGTGCTTGCAAAAAACCGTCCCACTCCGCAAGAATTTATTGGTCTGCAAAACACATTTGGAGAATCGGGAACTATTTCCGAATTGCTAACAAAATATGGAATGGATACAAATGCGATAAAGGACGCTGTAAAAAAAGTTATTGGCAGAAAATAGTTAAAACCCCGCCTTTATTTCATCCTGTACAAATATCTCAAGCTCTTCCAGTTTTTCCAGATAATTGATTACTGTTGTCACAAATTCAGAATGACTCCATGTAAGAGGTGCTGCAGATAATGGTTTTCCGGTATGAGGATCCACTTGCTCGGGTAAAACTCCAGTTGATAGAGCATGTTTTACAACCCACAAGAGTATCTCTTTTGCTTTTTCAAAATCTTTCTCTTCACGCGCCGCGACTATATAATACTGCGCAAGCCAAAGAGTTGTTATTATCCATGGATTTCCACTCACATCTTTTGAGGAACGGTAATAGGGATCATTTTCATGCCTCATCATTCCTCCCGCAGGAATTTTTGAAGCCAAATTCTCCATAGTCTTTATTGACGCAACGACACGCTCATCATGAGCATCCAAAACCCGAAACCGAAATACGCCATAAATACTTGAGAAGTCTAATGTATCATCAAGCACCGTATTGCCATTTTCAAAATTTATCATTTTGTAAAACATTTTTCTCTCATCATTCCACAGATAGTTTAGTATTGAATCCTTCACCTTTTGCGCATGAGTTGTGTATTTAATATCGTGTTGTGTTTTTCCTAACAACTTTGAAAAGTTTGCTGCAGCAACAAGTGCTGCATATACACTTGCTGCGGTAAAAGTGGAAGTTCCAAATTTTTCCTCCCATAAATCGTAACTTGGTTTTGGAAGCCCGGTTGTCTCATCTATGTAAGAAACCATAAAATCCCCTGCTTTTTTTATCAATGAGTTATAAATTGACTCAATAAACTCTAGATCTTTAGAAAATTCATAGTGTTTCCATAATGAATACAAAACTAGTGCAGTTTCATCTTCCTGAATGGGTAATTGTGGTGTTCCTTTATAAATCCACCCGTGCCATGAGCTTCCGAGAGATTTATCCGGACGATACTTATGCATAAAATACCCATCCTTAGTAATCACCTCATTACAAAATTCAAAAAATCTTTTTGAAACATTATAATCCCCCGCCTTATCCAGAGCCACAGCCGATAGCGCTCCATCCCGAGGCCACATATAGCTATATGCATCGCGACCATATTGAAGAAGCGTAGAGTCGCCCGAAGCAAGTATTGAGCCGTTATTATCAACGTGTGATCTTAAAATAAGCATAGATTTTTTGAAAAGACTGATTACCTCATCATCCAAGTGATAAAAATTAAAATTACGCTCGTTGACCCATGCATGCCAGTAATCTTTAGCAGTTTTTATAAGATATGACGGAGTCCTTTCATTTACATAATCATTTAGATCGTGAACTTCTTGTATGGTTTTGGCAATTGTTATCCAATAATCAATTGTCTTTTGAGAATTGGCATCGATATCAAGATAAACTCCAATGACCGAATCAACTTTACCATGCTCTATAGGATTCTGAGAAAGTTTTCCATCCTCTGCATCTTTATAGCTTCCCTCTTTTTCCTCGATACCAAAAATTCCGATAGTATAATCATCAAAACTTTTTCCCTCTGTGCTTGTATTAATAAGGAAAACGCGACGCCCTTTATAGTGGGCTATTATTTTATTATGTGGATCGTAATAAGCGGTATCCCCGCGTCTGGATTCGTAGATTTCAAATTCGTGACTGAAGTAGATTTTTATGTGACGGGCATTATTCCATTGATTTTTAACAGTTATTTGCCTGAAGAATATATTCTTTTCGTTGTATAAAACGTCCTCAAAAAAAAGTTCGACACCCAATTCTTCATTTACGGCCATTGTCTCGCCGGACATTGTTTCAAATCCTGAAGCTGTTGATATCTTCCAAGCACCATCGGACAACCAAGACAAATGACCATCAATCCAGACGCCAACCCGGTGGCGAAACCTTCCACCTACATGATTTTCAAGTCCAACAAATGGAAAATATAAATCCCGCAACTCGGCATTGTGGTCAATACCAATGAGAGTTTCTCCATTTCCAAGTACTATATCCGGCATACTTTAAGTGGCCATATGAGTGGCTTGATCTGAGTGTGCCTGCCCATTCTTCTCTTCTTTATTCTTTGCGATTCGCATCCTAATATCGTTGACAACGTTCATAAAAGCGATAAATGCATCATATGGAGTCTCATAAGGATTAAAGTATTTATGTACATCTCCATCTGAAAACCATTTTGTACACATATAGTAAAAATGGTCAGACGTTGTGAGCTTTCTCCAATCGTGAATAAGAACAGGATCATCACTTTCCAATACCTCGTGCTCCATCTGAAAAAGCTTCCCCATCGCATCCTTCTGGATATCATTTGACATCCATGCAGAAAGGTCCCTTTCTGTATCCGCCCAGGAAATATAGTAAGGTATAGAAAGCTCATCTACCGCCGGAAGCGTAGCGACAGCCTCTGTGGGAGTAATAAAATGATTGTGAGGATTTTTTAGTATTTCGCCCGGGAAATGCTTCAAAAATTCGAAAATTCCGCTATCTTCCCACTGGTGCTCTCCAAATGTCTCATAATCCATAAAAAGATTTACAACGTCACCCTGAGGAACATTCAACCACTGCGCATACTTATCAACAGTTAAGGGATGTTCTTTCCACGATTTTTCGGAAAATCTAAAGGCCACATCATCGGATAATTTATAATTTTTGAGTAAAAGTTTTAGATCCTGTGTACCATGCGCTTTATATAAATAGTTAGGACTTTTCCAACCTAAAATTTTATCAGCTCCCTCGGTCAATATGCCTTTATATCCCAAACTTTCCACTATACTCCCTATCCAGTCGTTATAAATAAGCTCAGTATTGCGAAATACTGTCGGAGTAACACCAAATAGTTCCTCAATCTTTTCTCTATGTAATTTTATTTGACTTTTGTATTCGTCAACGGAATAAAGAAATGCCAGTGAATGATAATAAGTCTCTGATAAAATCTCGACTCTTCCTGTTTTAACAAGCTCCTGAAATGATTCGATTACCTCAGGCATAAATTCCTGAGCTTGTTCCAAAAATACTCCCGAAAGAGAATAGGCAATCTTAAATTCCGGGTATTTCTTCAGTAATTCCAGAAAAACTTTATTTGCAGGAAGATAGCATTTAGTCGCCACCTTATGAAATACTTTTCTATTGTTAAGATCCGTATGGTCATTTGCATCAAAATAATTAAGATTATTCCCAATATCAAAAATCCGATATTTTTTTATTCGGTACGGTTGGTGTACCTGAAAATACATGCAAATATTCATATTAATTAACAAGCGTTCTGTAGAGCTTTAAGCATTCGTCGGCCGCCATGTCCCACGAAAAAATTCCCACCTCATTTCTTCCATTTTCTTGAAGAGTTTGTTTGAGTGAAGGAAAAGACAATACGGAAAGTATCTTATTCACCATTTCGTCGATATCCCAAAAGTCTACTTTGAGAGCATTTTGAACTATCTCCGATACACCGGATTGCTTAGATATTATGACAGGAGTTCCATGAACCATCGATTCCAATGCAGCAATCCCAAAAGGCTCAGATACAGAAGGCATAACAAAAATATCAGCCATTTTATAGACATGAGCCAATTCGTCACCTCTTAAAAAGCCTGTAAAAAGAACTTTATCCGAAATTCCCATAACTGCCGCGTCATCCATAATCTTATATTCCATATCTCCCGAACCCGCCATTACAAAAAGAACGTTTTGATCGTATTCCAATACTCTTTTTGCAACCTGCAAAAAATACTCGGGTCCTTTTTGTAAAGTAATCCTTCCGGCAAAAAGTACAATTCTCTTTCCATCTTTCTTGATCTGAAAAATTCTATCATTGGTCTCATCTGAATACTCGTCTGCATTAATACGATTGTGAACAGCAAAAACCTTCTCGGAAGGGATACCGTAGTGCTCCTGGATGATGCTTTTGGTGAGATTACTAACCCCAACAACCTTATCTGCAATTTCCATTCCCCTCTTTTCGATATCATATACTGCTTTATTAAGATTCTCACCACCACACCTGTCATATTCTGTCGAATGCAATTGCACGATCAGGGGCTTACCTGATACCTCTTTGGCCGCAATTCCAGCCTCAAAAGAAAGCCAATCGTGAGCATGAATAATATCAAATTGCTCTTTCTGTGCAATTTTTCTTGCCTCCATAGCGTATCTTTTTACTTCAGAAAAAAGATCATTCCCATACATAGTTATATCTTCTTCCAAACGTGAATATTCATGGGAGGTCATATACGGCCTCAATGGAGAATCAATAGTAGTTATTTTTATATTATTGGCAAAAAGCAGCTTCAGAAAATCAGCCGAAACCTCAACCTTCCTTGGCAGCACAAACGTAATATCAACATTCTTTGAAAGTGATTTTGATAACCCATAACATGCCACGCCCAACCCTCCACTGTTAAACGGTGGCAGCTCCCATCCAAACATTAGTACTTTTAAGCGTTTATTCATACACCAAACTACAGTATAGGGCGCACTACCCTCTGAATATCATTATGGAGAAAATTTTGGAGAAAAACAATGATTCAGACTATAGCATTTGAAGCTTTTAAGTGAATCATTTCCCATCACCGGTATTATTGCTTCAAATTATATCAACTCTATTTTTGATGCAATAATAAAGTCGTTAGTAGAAAGTCCTCCTATGGCATGTGTCGCCAATGTGATCCTGACTTTGTTGTATGAAACAGCAATATCGGGATGGTGACCTTCATCCTCAGCAAGATCGGCAACTTTATTCACAAACCTCATTGCTAGCTTAAAATCCTTGAATTTGTAAAGTTTTTCAATTTTTTTTCCTTCATCAAGCACGTGCCATGGGGTTTTAAGCAATGTTATGTACTTTGCAACCTCTGACTCCTCCAAGGGTTTTGTCCCGCCCTCACACGGCACACAATGTCCCTCCGTTAACTTCGAACCTCCCACTGCACTATAGTATCAGATTGAGTTGGATTATCCAATGATATGATAATCTTGACTGTCAATAATATGACGTTCTTCAAGAGATGGATAATGAGGAAATTTACCAACTCTATATTCTTTACCTCTAGGCACCTTTACGACCCCTTTCTTAAGGGCAAATTCGGGATAATATCTTTTTTTACCGATTGCATCTAGAGTTCTATTGAACATCTCGTACTCCAGATGAGCCTCCTGAATTCGATTTGAATCAATTTCTTCAAGCAATAATAACGACCCGACAACAGCCATTGAAAAGATGGCAGCTGCTATCTTTGAAATAATATCTACATCTCTTCCTAAAAAGAGTGCAAATATAATTATTGACCCAAGAATTAAAAGCATTCCCCACTCCGGAGGATCCACGTCGCGCGGTGCAACCTGTGCAATTTGATTACGGGATTGTGGAATATAGTAAAGACCCTCATGCATATATGCAATTGCCGCAGATTCGGCCTCAGTCTTAGGCTCATACTTTCTTAGTGGTTCAAAAATCTCAAAAAATTCTTTATTTGTTTCCTGAACATATGAGACCAATGGATAATCTATCGCCTTGATTAAATAGTTTTCAATATTTTCCTCCACTCTTTGATGAGTCTCCCCACCTAATATCTTTGAGAGATTAAAAACCGATAAAATTCCTGCAGTTTCGGTTGCAAGAAGCGTTTTGAGTGAAGAAAAATTCTGCAACACTACTGCTGCCTCAAACCCGTAGAATATTCCGTACAAAAAAGTTGCCGATGCAAGAATCGCATCAACATTATCAATATTTGCAACTGGAAGTAATATGGCAAGCAGCAACAAAACGATAAAGGATAATGCAAGCTCGGCAAATAAATTCATCCTAGTCATGAATCGAGCGTATCAAGACAACGGAGGAATTGTCAATCAGATCATACAAGCATAGCAACTGTTGCAAACCTACCCTCTTCATCTTTATTTCGAGCAGCTCTATAGTGGGAATAAAAATCTGAACTTGAAGCTGTATCTGTAGGATCAATAAAAATATTTTCCTCACTCAACCCCTTTAAAAGTAAATGATGTACGTTTTTTGAAACCAAATCGTATCCGTCCGGATATTCAGATAAGATATAAGATCCTTTTTTTATTGATGGTCCAAAAAATACTTTTAACTCTGACAAATTCGTATTATATTCTCTTCTCATAAATGAAATAACAATTTGAGAAAAGGAATTCTCAGTATTATGCCTGCTGAGATGAATAAGTCCCAAAATTTGATTTGTTCTGTCATAAATTATTGCAGGAATACAATCTGCCGTGAGTACCACCAATGCCAAATTTCTCTCCTTTGTAAAAATTGCGTCTGCTTTAATAGCACTTGCGGATGAGCCGAATCCAATTCCTGCTAACGATGTAGTCCCCTCAATGATTTTTGTTCCATGCTGAACTTCAATAAATACAGAGCGTTCTGAAGGAATCCTAATTTGATTAAGAAAATTACGTCTATTCTCAACAACAGATTCTTTACTCCCAAACCTATGACTCATGTTGCCCTCACGGGTCGTTGATATCCCATGGCGAATATTTCTATTGGTTAATAACTTGGAGACAAAATACATAAAGCCTGTGTCGGGGAGAGGAGAATTGAACTCCTGCCGTACGACCCCCAGCCGTACATTCTACCGTTAAACTACTCCCCGATGAGCAAAAATCTTAAAATCGTCACGTAATTGTAACAAAAAAGCACACAAACTGCCAAAAAATTTTGAACAAATATTTTGACCTATTGCATTGAAATAT
>JAUSNA010000067.1 GCA_030645455.1 Candidatus Levyibacteriota bacterium
TTATTAGGAAGAAAAATATATATTGTTGAGTTGAGATATAACGGTAAGTCTGCTTGTTTATTCCCTGTCAGTAAAAAACTCAGTGAGAACCAAATAGAAATATTACGTTTTAGATACCCCAATTTAATTCTAATTACATCAAAAGACGATAAAGATGGATTCCTTACAGCCCATGTGGAAGCTCTCGATCTTTATAAAGTTGCCCAAAAGTTGTTATCTAAAGATGTCAATTACACTAAACAATTAATCAATAAGGCAAGACGAAATCAATTTAATCTTGTAAGAAACGTCGCAGATGAGATTGCTATAAGGTTTATAGATGAAAATTTTTATAAATCTAAAAACCGCATCACCAAAAATTTTGGTGCAGAATTGTTTGAAGCAGATTCTTACATTCTTCTTAGCTACATATTCGGAAACTCAATATGGTTGGGGGCCAATAAACGGGGTAGCGCCTTTCCAGACGGTATAACTGCATTTCCTTTAACACAAGATAAAAATGGGTGTTTTATTTGGGATACAAAATTTTGTGAGACAGGGAGAATCGTCTTCGGTTCTATAGATAAAAATGCTAAATATGTTAAAGATGGAAAAACGAATACAACAATTGTTGGTAATGGAGGCTTAAAAGGATTTATATTTATAAGCAATACTGACGCACCGAACAGCTTTTCGTCAAAGTTTAATAAAATAGCAAAAGGTAAAGTTCTCAAAGTTTCATTTCTCACTTCAAAACAAATCGTAGACATTTATAAGCATTTCAAAGATAACGAACAGGATATAAGTCAGAATAGTAGAATAAAAATGCTCTTTTTAGATTCCATGAAATCCTTACTATTCAAAGCCAAAAAGAGAAAGAAGGCCTTCGTTATAACCGATCTAAAGATTACCAGCCTACTGCTTAGTAATGATCAAAAGTATCTTAGTGTGAAAACACCACAAGTGCGGTCTTGAATGCAAACAATCAAATAACAACTATCAGATACAGGATTAAGTCTTATTAGGAGAAAAAACTTAGTTAGGCAAGTTGGTTTTCTGTGATTCTTTTTCTCTTGCTTTCATCCCCATAAACACGTCAGAAGTTTTAAGAAGTTCTGCAAATTCATCTATGTCCTGTTTGTGTTCTGGATCTAGTACGTCCAATATCTTTTGCACATCATCTTTATTATGTACATCCAGCTCATGGTCATGCGCATATTGAAGCGCATCTATAATAAGCTCTGACTTTTGAACAACTGGATCTTTCATAAATTTCTCCTTTAGTATAGCAAATGATTATTAATTTCGCTGATCTGATCGTATTTCAAAAATTTATACATCACCTCGGCTTTCTGTTTGTTTTCTTCCCGTTCCATAAATTCACGGCTATTGCGGTGAGATAATATATTAAGACTACCTTTCCAAATAATCCCTCTATCTATCATGGCAATTTTCCGGTGATGAGATTTACACATCAAGACCTGCACCCCGATACTCTCAAAAAAACGAATTCCTGCTTCAGATTGTTCAGCCATGAACGCATTATGTTCATCTGGATGTCTTGTGATGATAAATACTTTTGTATTTTTCTTGATTAGTAATTCAAAAATTGACTTGAGACTTCTTACTTTTGAAATGGTAATAAACGGACTTTCGATAATCACTTCTTTTTTTGCTTCAAGTAAATCGCGCTCAAAATTGTAGTAAAAGTTCTTTTCATCTGATAAAATGTAGCTTGTCGTCTGGAAGTTGGGCGACAGAGCGTCATCTGTTGACGTATGGAGCCAATTCATAGCCTTTCCTCCTTTTTAAAATGAGCTAAGGCGACAATTAAACTTGCTTTCTCTAAAGGGTCAATAGAGGAGGTTAGATAGGTTCCAACATCGTCCCAGATGGTGCACCACGTACCCGCTCCGCAGGGGTTAAAAAACTTTGCAACGACTAGCGGATCTTCTATTTCCTCTTGTCTGCCAATTTTCGCAAACCTTGCTAGTAGTTCTTTTGTAAGTAGCTTCATTGTGTTTCACCTCCTTTCTTTTGGCTCCTCCCGAAATTAATAGTTGGGAGGCATGGCCATGCCTCCCATATCAGGGGAACCCGCAAGCAGGGTGAAATTTTGCAAGGGCGTAGTGAAACGAAGTTTATTGAAGCGAAGCGGAAACCCTTGCAAAATGAGGGGCAAGACCCCTTTTTATGGGTTAAATTTATTCGAAATTACCACTACGAAGTGTTATATTAATTGCAAGTATGAAAATGCTTCTAACTTCTGCAGGCTTTCCTGGGGAAAGCTTTCTTATAAGAGAGTACAAGAAGGACAATTATCGTCCAAACTTTTTTTGAATTCATCAAGCTTAGCCATTTCGTTTCGGAGTTTTTTTATTCTCCACAATGCTTCTATTCGGTAAGGATGAGCTTGTGTGGGTGATTCTGAAGCCAGAATATTAGCATTGGCAGTGAGTGCTCCGTTTCTAGATTGCATAATTTTTTCCAAAATTTCTGGTAAAGGACATCCATTGCACCAAGGGAAATTGGGTGATTCGATCATGGAGATGATTTTACTAGAAGAGGAAGAGGATATCAAACCATTGCACAGGACCAGTCTACATTAATTGAAATAAATAGATTGTCAAAACAGGCTTCCATGTTGACCTCTTCTTTTGTTTATTGGAGTGAAACGGAAACCCTTGCAAAATGAGGGG
>JAUSNA010000079.1 GCA_030645455.1 Candidatus Levyibacteriota bacterium
AGAGATCCCAACAACAAATTGACGAATTAATCTCAAGGTAACGGGAAGCCAGTGCTCGCGGCATGCAAAAATAAGATCCTCACCTTCAAAAAGTTTAAATTTACTCACCTGATCCGAATTTAGCCTATCGTGAAGGAAAAATTCTTTATCTTTCATGTTGCTCTAACAATACCACTCGTGATAAATCATGTCCGTAATCCTACTTACACAATTCGTGTAAGGTTGCTAACACTCTCTTGCCTTGTTATACTTTTAGTGGCAGCAATGAGTTCAACTCCAAGTGAAAAACTGTTAAAGTTTTTTTCATCCTCAAGACCTTCCTATTATAAGAAGGGTGAAATTGTACTTCGTATAGGAGACGCCAGATCAGGGGCATTTTTTATCAAAAGAGGGTACGTCAAGGATTCAACTTTGTCTTTTGATGGACGGGAATTTACACTCTTTATTTTTCAACCGAAAGATATATTCTCATACAACTGGATCTATAATCAGATGCCAAATGAGCATTCTTTTCGGGCCATGTCTGAATGTCTAATATATGAAAAGAGCAGAGAAGGACTTCTTCTTTTTCTGGAACAAAACCCGGATGTACAATTTATGATAACCCAAAATTTAGCAAAACGGCTTCGGGGACTCATGCAGCGAATGGAGCAAATGGCATTCGGAACTGCCGCTCAAAAAGTAAGCTCTATATTTAGAGTACTTGCTGAAAGATTTGGTAAGGATGGAGAAAGGGGTGTGCAAATTACCCTAAGTCTTACCCAAAGAGATATTGCAGAACTTATTGCGATAAGTCGGGAAACAACAAGCATTGAAATAAAAAAACTGATTGATGCTAAAATACTTTCACGGTCTTCAGGTACTTACACCGTACTTAACATGAAAAAACTATATAGCTACTCTATAGCTTCCTAGTAATTACTATGTGTGGTATCTTCGGCTTTGTCACATCATCTCAAAAAACTGCATCAACAGTGCTTGAAGGACTCAAAATTCTCGAATACCGAGGATATGATTCCTGGGGAATTGCTATCAAGAAACAAAGTTCAATCAACATTGACAAGCATGTTGGCAAGATTGGAAACGCAAAAACAAGCCTCCCCGACACAACACTGGCAATCGGACACACCAGATGGGCTACGCACGGGGGCGTGACAACCGCAAATTCACATCCACATCTTAATTGCACAAAAAAACTTGCTATCGTTCATAATGGAATATTTGAAAACTTTGAAAAAATAAAGCAAAAGCTCCTAAAAAAAGGTCATAAATTTACATCTCAAACCGACACCGAAGTAATCGTTCATCTAATAGAAGAAGAGCTCAAAACGAAAAGCTTTTCTATTGCTGTAATTGATGCTTTTAATCAAATGCATGGACTTAACGCAATAGTTGTTATGAATGTTATAACTCATGAAATTATTGCAGCAAAAAATGGATCACCACTGATTATAGGCATTACAGATGATGGCTTTATTATTGCTTCAGACCTTTCCCCTATACTTTCTACTACACAAAAAGTTATTATCCTAAAAGACAACGAACTTGCCGTTCTTGGCAAGAAATTGAATCTATTTTCTCTTCCAAGCGGCAAGAAAATCACACCAAACATAGAAATAATCGATTGGAAAATTGAAACAAGCACAAAGGGAACATTTAAGCATTTCATGCTTAAGGAAATTTTTGAGCAACCAAATGTTATTAGAAATATTGCCAACAACTATAGTGATCAAATAAAAAAATTGGCCACCCTTGTCAAAAATGCCCAAGGGACATTTTTTATTGCTGCAGGAACAGCATACAATGCAGCCCTAGGAGGAATTTATCTTTTCTCCAAAGTTGCTCATAGACATGTGAATGCAGCACTTGCTTCAGAATTCAATTACTTACTGGATTTTCTTACAAAAAAAAGCCTTGCAATTGCTCTTTCGCAAAGCGGAGAAACGATTGATGTAATCGAACCATTATCCTCAGCAAAGAAAAAGGGGGTTACGATCGCAGGCATTGTTAACACTCTTGGCTCAACGCTGTATCGAATGTCTGATTTCAAGCTCTTGCTTGGAGCCGGACCCGAAAAGGCGGTCGCTTCAACAAAAGCCTATACAGCAAAGCTTTCCGTTCTTTTAATGACAAGCTACGAATTAGCAAATAAAACTGAAATAATTCAGCATCAAATGCTAGAAGCGGCCAACGAAATTGAGAAAATGACTAAAAAAAAGTTTACCGATCAAATAAAACACCTCGCCAAAATTTTAAGCAAAACCAGCCACATATATACTCTCGGCCGCGGCGCTTCCTATCCTACTGCTCTTGAGGCCGCACTCAAAATAAAAGAGGTAAGCTACATTCCAACAGAAGGCCTTGCGGGGGGGGAGCTCAAACACGGAACCATTGCTCTTATTGAGAAAGGTACTCCGGTAATTGTTTTTGCGCCGAATGATGAAACGTATGAGGCGATGATCTCAAACGCAACAGAGATAAAATCTCGTGGAGGCATGATAATAGGAGTAAGCTTTAGAAATTCCGATGTTTTTGATGAATATATTAGGATAAAAGACCTTGGGGATGCAACACTATTAACACAAATTGTACCAATGCAGCTTCTTGCATACTATCTTGCACTCGAATTAAAACTTGATCCAGACAAGCCAAGAAATCTGGCAAAATCAGTAACTGTAAAATAACCCTTCGACAAGCTTAGGGTAAGTTTTTAAGATAGGCCAAGCCACCATAAAGTCCGCCCTCTTCATCAATAGTGGCGATTTTAACCTCAGGCACAACAGGATAGATTTTACAAAGTTCCTTTACTCTTCTATTCACATTTTCAAAATTAATTCTTTGCGGAACGGATCCTCCCAAAACCACTAGGTCCGGAGACCACATAACAATTACATTATTCAGTCCTACTGCAACAAGGTCCTCAATCTCGCGCCAGGCATTTTGATCTTCAAGCTCGAAAGGATTTTTTCCGTATTTCTTTTCAATTGCGCTTCCTGACACCAAATCTTCTAAATAGTTACTACCCCCATTACTGTCTGAAATAAGCATATTCCCAGGCTCAAAACTATATTCTGTCGAATCGACCCTTCCCTTTGTAATCCTGCACCCACCAACACCGGTAGAAAGCGTTATGTAGGCAACGATGTCAAATCCCTTCCCCGCTCCATATATTGCTTCCCCAAGACCCACCATCACAGCATCATTTTCCAAATATACATCTCCCCACATGCTCTTCATTGTTTCAAGCAGCGGTGCGTCTACCCACATCGGGAAATTCGGCTGATTGAAAAGCGTTCCTTTTTTTCTATCGTAAGCTCTTACTCCACCAACTACCGCGTGGTATTTCTCTCCATTTGAAAATTCATAAGCTACTTTTCTCATCTCTTCCATTGCAGATGCAAAATCATGATTTGTCGGAAAAAGCTTTACGTCGTCAACTTTATCCCCAGTGTGAGAAATCGCCATACGCGTTGTGGTACCACCTATATCAAAAAGAAGAAACATAGTACTTTCAGTGTAGCACGGGGATGGATATAGAAACTAGATGATGGGCCAGGATTCAATCATCAATGATTTTTCAGAGCCTGTTAATTTTCTGTAAATTTCGTCGGTTACAAATGGCATCATTGGATGAAGGATCTTTAAAAGTATTATGTATAACGTATTAAGTATTACGTATGAATTCGGATCAATCCGCTGTTTCACATCTTCTATGTAAAAGTCCGCAAAACCATGCCAAATGTTTTCATACAAATTGTCGGCTGCCAAATTGAATTGATATTTATCAATGTAATCAGTAACTTGAAGTGTCCATTTTTCAACTTTTTCAATCCAAATCTTATCGTTTTCATGTATTGCCATCTTCTTTAATTCCTCAATACTTAATACTTGATACTTAATACTTGATACTTTATTCATCTCAATGAAACGGGCAATGTTCCACAATTTGTTTGTAAATCTACGTGCCGCTTCTAGCTTTGGGTAAGACAAAACTTGATCGTTTCCAAGTGCAGTTCCATAAACAAGAGCAAAACGTACTGCATCGGCTCCGTATTGGTCCACCAATTCGAGAGGATTTACTACATTTCCTTTTGATTTACTCATCTTCTTTCCGAGTGGATCGTTGACCAACCCATGTAGCACCACGTGTTTAAACGGAACTTTTCCTGTTGCGTAAATTCCCATCATAACCATTCTGGCCACCCACCATCTCAAAATGTCATACCCGGTTTCCATAACACTCGTTGGGTAAAAAGTTTCATAATCATTTTCGCCAGAGGTCATGAGTGTCGCAAATGGCCACTGCGATGATGAGAACCATGTGTCAAACGTATCCGTATCTTGTATCCATAAACCATCTGTTGGTTTTGTGCTTGATATTTCAATGTCTGGCTGATTTCCCTCAGTCTCATATTGAGGAATTCTAAGTCTCTGAATTCCTTTTTCTATCTCTTCAAAACTCGATCCTTCTTCTAACGCCTGACGAATAGGTTGGCTTGGATGGAACTCCCCATTTTTATCAATAAATGAAACCGCTATCCTTCCTTCATTTCCGGAAACTTTGTACCATGCCGGGATTCTTATTCCCCATACTACTTGCCTTGATATATTCCAATCTCTTATGTTTTCTAAAAATTGAAAATATAATTTCTCAAAACTCTTAGGATGGATTTTAACTTGCCCTGAGCTTGCCGAAGGGTTTTTTACCGCCTCGATTGCAGGTTTTGCCAAGGGCTCCATTTTAACAAACCATTGCTCCAAAGGAAGCGGTTCAAGAATATTTTTACATTTATAACAAAGCCCTACTCTATTCTGATAATTTTCATCTATCTTCTCGATGAGTCCTTTTTCCTGCATTTTCTCAACAACCGCGCGTCTTGCTTGCTTGACATAAAGCCCTGCAAATTCTCCAGCATGCTCATTCATTTTTCCATCAAACCCGATAACTTGCTTGAGCGGTAAATCGTGTCTTTTTGAAACCTCAAAATCATTAAAATCATGAGCGGGAGTTATTTTTACAACTCCGGTTCCAAATTCCATGTCCACCATGTCGTCTGCAACAACTCTTATTTTTGCACTTCCCAAAACTGTTTCTATATCCAATTCTTTTCCAACATATTCTTGATATCTCGTGTCTTTAGGGTTGACGGCTACCGCAGTATCCCCAAATTTCGTTTCGGGCCTGGTTGTTGCAAGAACTAGGGGACCATACTTTATATAATAGAGGGGACTTTTTCTTTCCTCATGAATGACTTCAAGATCTGAGAATGAAGTTCCATCGAATGTGCAGTAATTAACAAGACGTTTGGCTCTATATGCAAGCCCATCATCATAAAGTTTCTTAAAATTTTTATAAACAATCGCAACAATTTCCGGATCAATAGTCATCTTCTTTCTCGACCAATCTAAAGAAAACCCTAATTTTTTTAACTGCCCTTCCATGACAGGACGATTTCCCTGCACGAATTCCAAAATCATTTTGTATAGAGTTTCGCGATCATAATCAAAGCGGGATTTTCCCTCAGTCGCCAATTTTTTCTCAAAAACAAATTGAGTTTCAAAGCCTGCGTGATCTGCTCCCGGCACCCATAAAGTTTTAAATCCTTTCATCCGATGATAACGCACCAGAATATCTTCAATGACATACATTGCATGACCAAAGTGAAGCGGGGCATTAGCATTTGGTGGTGGAAGAATGATCGAATATGGTTGCCCATCAGGATTTACTTCAGGCTTAAAGTACCCATTTTCCTCCCACTCTTTATAAAGGGGCTCCTCAACTTTTGTGTGATCGTATATTTTGTCCATAATATTAATTGTATATTGTTAAATTGTTCAATTGCTAAATTGTTGTGTTGTTGGATTTATTTACAATGGAACATTGCAGCAATAAAGCAAATATACTTTCCAAACCCAATTGTACCATGAGCTCATTTTGAGTTCAACGAATTGATATAGAATGAGCCGTTGTCAGGATCACATAATTTTGATACATTGACGTTAGAATTCATTTTTCCTGTAATGGCTGAACTACCCTCATCAGCAACTCTAGAATACAATCCACAAAATCATGGGGTTGGCACGGCAACTAATCGTCACCTGCATTTCCGGATCACAGAGGAAGGCTCACACAGAAGAAAAGCAGGCAACATCCAACAACCACGAATAATCCACATTATAGACACGAATGGAGATGAAGCACCAAAAACATTAAGAACTGCACAGGAAGGTAATTACAGTACTTTTCATGTAAAAGATCATGGAAATGGAAGTCTTAAAGAAGTACAGGTTAATGGAAATCATGTGGTAGTAGATAACGGCGTCAACAGGGGAAAATATGGTTTTTCGGGAGTAAGGCTTAGAGAGGATTCTCCTGCAGTTCAAATACCGCTTGAGGGGTTTATCCAATTAACTCTTGATACTGCCCTAGAATTGCAAAGGGTCCAAACCCCCTTCGAAAAGCAAACTTTACCAGAAGAGCTTGCTCCAGCTTTAGTAAACACATTTATAGATGCTGCAAAAGCTTTAAGGGACACCGAACACCCTTTCACCTCAGCGCATGCGCTCGAACTCACAAGCGCCTTTGAGGGATTAATTGTACCCGACAATTTAGAACACTCTTCTAGGTAGTATTTGTTATACTTTCATTATGAAGCGTTTCTCCGGACTTGAATTGCGAAAACTTTCCATAAACACTTTTGCACAATTTCTCGTTCGCCTCATCGGAAGCTTCGGCACGCTTCTTGCTACTCTTCTTATTGCTTACTTTCTCGGTTATGATTCGGTTGGGAGTTTTACAAAGGTGACGGCTTTTATCGCTTCATTCTATTTGCTGGTTGATTTTGGAATGAATTCCGTTTTTCTAAAAATTCACTTTAAAGATATTGATCGACAAATGGGCAACTTGATCTTGCTACGAATCTCTATTTCTTTACTCTTACTTCCTCTGGTTTTTTTGATAACATCAATTCTTCCGCAAAATGAGCTGCTTGGCACGGGATTTTCAGATATTGAGAGAGCAGCAATAATCGTTTATTCGTTAACTCTTATTTCTTTTGGAATTTACAACTCTTTGCAGGCTTACTACCAACATAAGCTAGCCTACCGTCTAACAATTATACCAAGCATTTTTTCCTTTCTGACAATGATAGGGATTATTTTTTATGCAGTACAGCATTCAAATTTCTTTCTCCTTTTTACTGCATATATTTTTTCAGGGACCGTCTACTCTATTTTCGGCTACCTATTTATCAAACACACATTCCGACTTAGTCTAACCTCCCGATCCTTTTTTAAATTTTCAAAAAACCTTTTGCACTCATCCTGGCCATTAGGCATTGTTCTCTTTTTTAACTTTATGTACGCAAGAACGGATATCTTTATCTTGTCTCTCTACCAGCAAAACACTGACGTAGGAATTTATGGCATTTCCTATCGTTTTTTTGATGTAGCAATTGCGTTACCGACTTATCTTGCAAATAGTACATATCCACTTCTCTTGCA
>JAUSNA010000080.1 GCA_030645455.1 Candidatus Levyibacteriota bacterium
GCCGACAAATATGCTGATGGAATTTCAGCAATAAACACGCTCCAAGCTGAAATCGTAGATAAAAAAGGCGAACAAGCGCTTCCCGGTAAAAATAGGGGTAGAAGTGGAGTATGCGGAGCAACCATAAAGTGGGCGGGAATCGAAATGGTTAAGAAGTTAAAAGCAATAAAAGACGATAATAACTATAATTATTCAATTGAAGGGGTCGGGGGAGTAACTACACCCCAAGATTATCTTGATTATCGAAATGCTGGTGCTAATAGTGTTATGTCAGCAACAGGTGCCATGTGGAATCCTCACCTTGCGCAAGAAGTAAAAACAATCAATTCTAAATTTTAATCTCTTTTTGGATAAATTACTCTTCCTTCTCCGGGCTTTATTAGCACCTTTCCGTTCTCAAACACTTTCTTGTCGCGAATAACAACGCTTTTAACTTTTCCGATCACCCTTCTTCCTTCGAAAGGCGACCATCCGACTTTTGTTTTGAGATCCCTTTTCGTTAAAAGATACTCTTCCATTGATACCTCGACAAACGTCTTTTTACTTGTTGGGACGTTAAAAATTATTGAAGGATTTGTATGACACAACTGAATAACCTCATCAACCGTAAGTTTTCCGTTCTCAACTTCTGTTAACAACAAGGGGAGGGTCGTATCGAGACCCGGAACCCCAAATGGGGCTTCAGTTTCTTTTTCTTCAATAGTATGGGGTGCATGATCCGACTCAATAAGGTCTATATATCCCAAATTTTCCCATATAAAATCTACGTCTTTCTTGCTTTTTAAATATGGTTTCATTTTTGCATATACTCCTAACTTTTTTTCTTGATTGTTAGTTAGAAATAAATGGTGTGGGGTTATCCCACATGTTACAGGCAAGCCTCTTTCTTTTGCTTTTGCAATCTTTGTAAGCTCTAATTTGGACGATACGTGGCAAATGTGCGTTTTTTTCTTTGTTTTTTTTACTATTTCAGACACCATATCTAAAACATCTTCTTCCGCATGCAATAATATTGGTTGTGTTCCTTCCCATGCTTCATAAATCTTAGTCAATTCTTTTTTTCCGATTATAAAACCTCCAGTTGTTTGATTAAGATAAAGTTTTAGTCCGAATATTTTTTCCTGTACTTTTTTAAATTCCTCTAAATTATTTCCGAGGGACCCAAAATGAAAACCAATATCTACTACCGTTTGTTTTTTTGCGATATCCATTTTCTCTCGTAAAAGTTTTTTTGTAGTTATTGGAACTGTGTTGTTAGGCATATCAATAATGGTCGTAAACCCACCATTCAATGCGGCAGTTGTTCCAGTATAAAAATCTTCCTTGTGTGACTGGCCCGGAGTCCTCATGTGCGTATGTACATCTATAAGACCCGGCAAAGTAATTTTCATATTTTTGAATATTCGTCCCAGGATTTTACCTGTAAATCTTCTAATTTATACTCTGTTAAAGCCTTTATGTACAGATCAGCATTTTTTCTATTAGTAATTAATCTTATGTTGTGATCTATTGCCGCTCTTCTCATTACATACCCATCATCAATATCTTTTCTGCTACTCACATCTACAATATTAATTGCCAGGTCTACTTTCTTTTTAGAAAAAAACTCGAGTATATTTGGTCCCTTTTTTTCATGAATCTTATGCAATTTTTTAGCTTTGATCCCATGATATCTTAGAAAGTTTGCTGTATTATTGGTTGCATATATTGGTACATCTAATTTTTTTAATAGTATTGCACTATCCAGAAATCTTATTTTATCATCCTCCGATCCGAGGGATACAAATATTCCTTTTTCGGGAATTACACCGTCAACCGTTAACTCTGCCTTCAAAAAAGCCTCAGATAAAGTATCTCCAAAACTTGCAGCTTCACCGGTTGATGCCATTTCCACCCTCAAGAGAGGGTCTGCACCTTCAAGTCTTGAAAATGAAAATTGAGGAACTTTAACAAGATAGTGACTAGGGTAGGGGATCACTCTCTCACCTCCCCTATGAAAAAGTGCGTCTACTATCATGCCGGCAAAGTTTACTCCGGTTGCTTTTGAAATAAATGGAAAAGTCCTTGACGCACGTAAATTTGCTTCTATAACATAAACCTTATCGTTTCTGGCTAAAAACTGTATATTTATTGGACCAGTAATTGATAACCTTTTAACAATTTCTTTCGAAATCTTAATTATCTCTTTCTCATAATGAATATATAACTGGTGCGGCGGAAATACTATCGATGCGTCCCCCGAATGGACACCACCATGCTCAACATGCTGAGAAATTGCATAACATAATAATTCACCGTCTTGACCTACTCCATCCAATTCTATTTCACGTGCATGATCAATAAATTTACTAACAGTTATTGGATATTCCTGATTTATTATAATTGCTTTCTTTACAAATTGGCGCAAATCATCACGAGAATAACATACAGCCATTGCATCACCTGACAGAACATATGAAGGCCTTATAAGTACAGGAAATCCCACTCTTTCGGCAAAAAGAAGAGCATCATTAATATCTTTAAATTGACTCCATTCTGGCTGGGCAATCCCCAGATCATCTAGAAGCTTTGAAAAACTATTTCTGTCCTCTGCTCGATTGATATTATATGGGGATGTTCCAAGTATTGGAACATTAAATTTTGATAGTCCCGAGGATAAATTATTTGGAATTTGTCCACCAACCGAAACTATTACACCATATGATTTTTCGAAATCAGATATATCTAAAATTCTCTCAAGCGTTAATTCTTCAAAATATAATCGATCTGAAATATCATAATCGGTCGATACCGTCTCGGGATTACAATTAACAATTACCGAAGACTTACTGTATTTCTTAAGAGCAACGGCAGTATTGACGCATGTCCAGTCAAATTCCACAGAAGACCCGATCCTGTACGGGCCGGACCCCAAAACGATAACCCCTTTTTTATTTAAGGGAGTAACATCGTTGTGATTTGCATGATATGTTGTATATAGATAATTTGTTTTTGCAGGAAACTCAGCTGCCAAAGTATCTATTTGCAAAACAGATGGGATAATCCCATTTTCAATTCTTTTTTTTCTTACCTCATCCTCAGAAACATTAATAAGCTCTGCCAGGCGTGCGTCTGATATGCCTAGTTTTTTATAACGTAAAAAATCTACTTTATCTAAATTCTTTTGAGAAGATAATTCTTTTTCTGCATCAACTATCTTTGAAAAACAATTCAAGAAAAATTCATCAATACCTGTAAGACTGTGGATTCTTTTAACAGAAATTTTATTTCGAAGAGCTCTTGAAATAGCAAAGATTCTTTTTGGCGTTGGGATCTTGAGATAGTGCTCAATATCTTTCTCGTCCCCCTCAGTACTCTCAAAGACACTTTCGTCCGTAGCACCTTTACTCCCATTACAAAGCATTCTGACAGCCTTTTGAATTGCTTCTTCAAAGCTGCGTCCGATCCCCATAACTTCCCCGACAGATTTCATGGAGGAACCAATTTTTTCCTCCACACCCTTAAACTTTTCTAAATCCCATCTTGGTATCTTTACAACTATATAATCAAGCGCGGGTTCAAAACAGGACTGAGTTGTAAGATTAACGTGATTTTGTATTTCAGTAAGACTTTTTCCAAGCGCTAGCTTTGCAGCAACATACGCAAGAGGGTATCCGGTTGCCTTTGATGCAAGGGCAGACGAACGGGAAAGCCGCGGATTCATTTCTATTACTTCGTATTCTAAGGACGGCTCCTCTACTGCCGTATTTTTAGGATTAGGATGCAAAGCAAATTGCACATTGCACTCACCAACAACATTCAAACTTCTTACA
Source organism: Candidatus Levyibacteriota bacterium (assembly GCA_030645455.1). Lineage (GTDB taxonomy): Bacteria > Patescibacteriota > Microgenomatia > Levybacterales > GWA1-39-11 > JAUSNA01. The sequence continues at coordinate 3,813 of JAUSNA010000080.1, forward strand.
ATTTTTATTGATATATCACGAAGCATCTGATACTCGTAATTATTTAGAGTCTGTGATGGCGCGACAACAATACTTTCACCGGTATGTATACCCAATGGATCCATATTCTCCATATTGCATACAGTAATACAATTATCATTAACATCACGTACCACTTCATATTCTATTTCTTTCCAGTGATGGAGGTATTTCTCAACTAAAATCTGCGGAGAAAAATTTAGTGCTTCCTTAACTCTTTGCTCAAACTCTTCCTCCGTAAAGCAAACCCCCGATTTTTGACCTCCTAAAGAAAATCCTGCCCTTACCATAACGGGAAGCCCAAGACTTTTAACAATTTTTTTTGCCTGAGACATTGTTTTTGCAGCATGGCTTAGAGGAGTATTAACATTTATTTTTTTAAGATGTTTTGCAAATTTCTCCCTATCCTCGGCTATAATTACGCTTTCAATTGAGGTACCTAAAATTTCAACGTTATATTTTTGCAAAACTTTTTTCTGGTACAAATTCATGCCAACATTTAGTGCTGTTTGTCCACCAAAAGAAAGACTTATTGCATCGGGTTTTTCTTTTACAATTATTTTTTCAACAAAATACTCATTGACAGGTAAAAAGTACACTTTGTCTGCTAAAAATTCTGATGTTTGAATGGTTGCTATATTAGGGTTTATGAGTATTACGTTCAACCCCTCTTCTTTAAATGCCTTGATCGCTTGAGACCCCGAATAATCAAACTCTCCGGCCTGACCTATTTTCAATGCACCTGATCCTAAAAGTAAAATCTTTTTTATTTTTCATACTTTTTCTAAAAAGTGATCAAACAACCAT
>JAUSNA010000023.1 GCA_030645455.1 Candidatus Levyibacteriota bacterium
GAGGTTAGAGTACCAACAGATGTCAGACTTGATCCTGTAACTCCTGTTCCAAGTGTTGTTCCATTAAGAACAGAAGTTCCATTGATGTAGTATGCTTTACCACTTGAAAGGTTGATATCTCCTGTTGATAGAACAGTGCCACTTCCTCCAAGAGGGGAGAGGGTGATATTTCCAGTTGTTGATCCTCCAATAGTGAGAGTTTGGTTAAGAGTAGATTGCAAAGATCCTGCACTGTCCAATACTATGTTTCCGGAAACGGAGGCAATTTGTGTACCTCTAGTTCCGGCTGTATTTAAGAGAGCAAATTTTGCACTAGTTGTAGCTGTTCCCCCATACAAAAAGTCCAATGTGTTGTTGTTAGGAGTAAGAGTTCCAAGAGCTGTATTTAGTGTAAAATTTGAACCCCCAGTACCCGTATTAGAAATTGTTATAGTTCCTGCACCATTTGATATATTAATTCCTGTGCCTGCTGTAAGATTTGCAACTGAGAATCCATTTGCTCCATCGTTACCTATTAAGAGTTGGCCATCAGTTACGGTAGACGTATTTAGTCCGGTTCCTCCCAATGTATTTGAGAGAGTTGAATTGACCGACCATGTTCCTGAAGATAATGAAGGTACACCGGTTGAAGCAGAGAAATTCTGACCTGTTCCTCCGTATTGGCTTCCAATTGCCGTTGCATTCCATGTGCCAGATGTTACGGTTCCGGTATCGGCTGTGATGGCAAGACCGTTGATTGTTCCAAGTCCTGTAATATTTTGTGAGTTTCCGGTGATTGCCCCCGTGAGAGTTGCTGCTCCAAATTGAAGTACTCCCGAACTTGCTTGGAGAAGGTGATTCCCTGTTCCCTGGAAATCAAGATCCGCTCCTGCACCTGTGGATACAAATCCTGTTGTACCAGTAGCCGTTATATCAGTTCCCTGAATGGTATTTGCAGTAGAGATAGTTCCAAACCCTGAAGCGATTGAACCTGAAGCAAGAGCACCTACGCTGGTCAAGGACGATCCCGTGACTCCTGTTCCAAGTGTTGTTCCATTAAGAACAGATGTTCCGTTGATATAGTATGCCTTTCCACTTGCAAGGTTGATATCTCCTGTTGAGAGTACAGTTCCACTTCCTCCAAGAGGTGAGAGGGTGATATTCCCTGTTGTTGAGCCTCCAAGAGTTAGGGTTTGATTAAGAGTAGTTTGCAAAGATCCTGCACTGTCCAATACTAAGTTTCCCGATACTGACGCAGTTTGTGTTCCTCTTGCTCCTGCAGTATTTAGAATTGCAAACTTTGCTGAGGAAGTTGAGCTTCCTCCGACCAAGATATCCAAACTGTTGTTGTTGGGAGTAAGAGTTCCTTCCGCATCGCTCTGAGTCCATTTTGAGGCTCCGCTGCCATTTGAAGAGATTGTGATTGTGCCTGCACCATTTGTAACTGTTATACCGGCCCCTTGTGTAATTGTAGACAAACTGTACCCGGAGCCATTACCGATTAGTATTTGTCCATTAGTTGCTGTTGAGTTTGTACCTGTTCCGCCGTTATCAATAGGTAAAATGCCTGTGACCTCGGTTGCTCCTCCTGCTAGGTTTAACGCGGCAGATGACAGAACACCTGAACCATTCGATTTAACAATACCCGTTGAGAGACCTCCAAGGGTTATAGTGCCACTAGCTGAAAGATTTGCAATTCCTGTAACGTTGGCTTGTGTGCCTCCATCAGCAATAGTCAAAAGTGTATTGGTACCATCAGTTAGCAGTAAGTTACCTCCATTAGATATTGATATTGATGGAGAGGCATTCGAGAAAGCCAAGGGAGTAGCCGATGAAAAGGTCCAATTACCAGATATCGTTTCATTCTGATTATTTCTAGTAATCTCAGAATTTGGGTAGTCAATTGATACATTAATTTCACCGAGAGGGGATTCTGATAGTATGAAGTCGGAAGCTAAGAAATCCAGAGTTCCGGATGTCGCGCTGACTGTTGTATCTCCCTCCTCAACAATAATTATCCCCGATGCTCCTCCTGTGTCTGACGCGCATTCCCACACATTTGTTCCTGTATTAAATTTCAAAACTTCCCCATTCCCGCAGCCTTGCAGAAGAGTTAGTTCATTACTTGCTCCTCCAAACTCTAAACCAGAGAAAGAACTTACTGAACCTGTACCATCTTGAGCCGAAAGTAACGCAGCAGATACAATTCCAGAGCTGAGGGCTAGCCCATCACCTACACCTGTAACTGTTGCTGATGCACTATTTGCAATGGTCACCTTTTTATTAGTTGTATCGGTTGAAAGAGTTATCCCTGTTCCTGCTAAGAAGGTGAGTGTGTCGGAGGCGCCGCTTGCAGAAAATGAATTAGTGCCGTCGCTAACGGTTTTAAAAGTATTGGTACCTGGGACATTTGCTGAAATCTTGAGTCCATCTATTGTAACGTTATCTCCTTCTTCAAGCTCAATTTTGCCTGTTTTCCCCTGGAATGAGGTAACTCCTGTGTTAGTTATTGTTATATTTTGACCGCCTGTGATACTCAATCCATCACCTGCTCTTACTGAGTAGATAATGTTAGGAGCAATAATGTCGCTTGTTACTTCAAGTTTTTCTCCTTGTATATACACATCTCCATTTAGAGTTGTTGTGCCGTCAACCTCCAGATCTTGTCGCATATTGACGGCATCATTAAAGAACGTTGGAATATTTACATTAAAAAAGCCTTTTAGTGCTTTTGTTTTTGCCGCAAGAACCGACGGCAACGAGCTTTGATAGATTTCCTCAGTCTTATCATTTTCCATAACAGCAAAAGCACTTCCAAGAACAAATAATACAAACATGGCCGCAAATCCGATTTTTGTCGCTTTCGGAAAAGCAGCAAAGACATTTACTGTTCTTTTTGTAAGTAGGAGGGGGGTTTTTGGTAATGAGCTGAATCTATGCGAATTGGTAGCCGGAGAAATTTCATCTACAGGTAAACCGGTATTCGGTCTTGGTAAGTAGGTATTTCTTACGTCGACTCCTGTATCCGCCACTGGCGAAACTACTGGTGTACTTGGAGCATCGGCAAGAATTGTGGCTGAGGGGTATATCGGTTCTTCCGTCACGGGAGGGTCTTGAATAACTGGTATAGCGGCCTGTTTTTCGTCTACTTGAATAGGTGGAGCAGAATCAAAAGAAGATGAAGGTTTTGCAATCTCTGAATACTGAGCAGGTGTTTCGGATTGTAAAACTGGTGGTGTTAAAGCCTGTGTAGATTTCTTTCCTTTTTTTTGATCCGCTATGAAATCATTAATTTGCTGATCTGTATATCTCCGGTGGGCGCCTGCTGTTCTAGATGGCGTTAGAACGCCACGTTCTTCCCAACGACGTAAAGTCTTTGTGGAGACTTTTAACTTCTTGGCCGCTTCTTGAATGCTTAATAAATTCTCGGGCATAGGGCAGTTATAAATTCGAAAGTAAAAGTTGGACAAATTACTTCAAATGTCCAATTTTGCTGTCTATACTTATTACGGCATATTTTTTGAACTCTGTCAACATGCAAATAGGGATTAATTTGAGGCTAATTGTCCAATTTTTAGGGACTCACGTGTTTTAGGTGTACATTTTTCACGAAAAAAAACCAAATGTTTCACGAGGAAAAAGGAGGTTTCTGGGTACTTCGGCATAGCCACAGGTCTACTGGTGTAGCGTGATACAGCTACTTGAAAGTGCCGTCATTTGCTGTTGTCTATTTGTCACAATAATACTGTTTGCAAATATATCTTGAGTCTTTTACTCAAAGGGAAAAATGTTCTAACAGGAAATTGCTGGTGTATCGGTATCTATAGAACTATAGATTCCAAACACAGTAAGGGTTGGTCCTTCAACTTTCCTAGGATGAATATTGTCTTATTTTGTTTCGTTACTAAAATGTTTGGCATCCGGTAAAGAACCGCAAAGACATTGTGATTGGAGGAGCCGATATTTGGTACTATCTCTGACCGGTAAATTACAAAGATGCAGTTGGTGCTGGGGTATCTATCATCGCGAAACTTGGACATTTAGGTTCAAAAAGTTGGTACAGATATAACTTTACACAATTCCAAATTGCATGTTTTATTGCCAATATTTGTAAGATGATCCTAGGCAACCAACTTACTGAATCGCAGATTGGGAGAGGGCAGAAGCACGCATTTTACTTGCCTATGAAGTTAAATTGAAGTACCAGGTTTTCTGGTCGATAGATTACGATATTAAACCCAATGTTTGTCGAGTAGTCATCGAATAAGAGATGCCGATAGTGCCATAAGTATGCCAAGTTAGGTTTCGCATTAATTCAGATGTTTGGCAACTCTAAATTAGATGATGGGGTTGTAGACTGACATTTTTAAAGTGTCTATGCCCTTCGAAGAGGCTGTAGTGGGGCGTGTATATGTTTCCGGCGACCTAATGTGCTAGAAGTGATCTATGTTCAAACTAGGCCTACCTTCGCGTAAATCTTGGAAAGGCCTTTTTAATAATATTTTCATCTTATAGAAAATAATGCCTCAGATTTTTCACATCTTATAGAAAATTTTTATTAAAATTGCTTTCATCCCATAATTAAAATTTGGATTCAAAATTGCATACCAAAAGAGAACTGGTGGTTTACCATAATAATGTTTGTATGATTGGGTTCTTAGGTTTGGTTGACGCCCAATTACTAACACTCTGGGTATTTATTGAAAAAGAAAGCAGGAAGGTTTTTTAAAATGGATCCTATTTTACAAAAAGCAAATAGTAGATTATGGACAGAACAATTCTGTAGATACCAAATCCAATGAAGTCATTTTTTTGAACATATTGGATAAGCCATTTAATAACTACTAAAGCAGTTACAAAAGAGAGAATGATCCCAAGAGCTAGAAACAATCCCTGTTGAGGTGTAAATGAGGGCGCTGTTTTTACAAGATCAAGTCCGGTTGCGGCTACCATTGTAGGAATAGCAAGTAAGAATGAAAATTCTACTGCTGATTGCCGGTCAAATTTTAGAGCCATTGCTCCAAAAATGGATGCGGCGGCCCGCGATACCCCCGGAATCATTGATACGGATTGTATCAAACCTACCATTAAGGCATCTTTATAGGTAAAATTGCTCAGACTCTTTAGTTCTTTTTTGTGATTTGTTTTTTTGAAATAGATCTCGATAATAATAATTAGAATGCCACCTAAGAAAAGGGTCAGTACGGGTACAAAAGTGCTATTAAAGAGTGCTTTGATATAGTCAAAAAATAGGAATCCGAGGATTCCGGTAGGAATAAATCCAATGCACGCTTTATAGAGAAGGTCTATGTGACCCATTATTTTTTTGAAATACAGTACGCTTACGGCAAGGATCGCCCCCAGCTGGATTGCTACCTCAAAAGTTGTGAGGAATTCGCTGTTTGGAATGCTGAGTATGCGAGAAGTAAGTATAAGGTGTGCAGTGGATGAGATGGGAAGGAATTCGGTGACTCCTTCCACCGTGGAAAGAACAAAAACGTGATATAGCTCCATATTTAAAGTATTAAGTATTAAGTATCAAGTATCAAGAGGAAAATCAGAGCAATTTTGTTAGGTAGAGAAGGTTTTTTATATGATTTGAATCATTAATGTATACATATATATACCCAATTTTCAGTTCATTAAATAAATTATGTAAAGAAATACTACATGGTATTGACTTGTTTTGATGGGGGTATATACTTATTATGCTCTTAGGTAGAAGGAAAATGGTTGTGTTTTCCTCTACAAATTCGAAATAGGGCTTGGAGCAGATATTCCGACACCTTGGTGTCGGAACGAGCTCATCCCGTTTAATATTTCGGGGAATCGCTATTTTCCATTCACTTAGGAGCAAGAATTTATATATATTTATTGCTCTATGGTTCTATTGTTGTATTGTTGAAAAACAATGTAACAATTTACAATTCCCTGTTTACTATTCTTACCCGTTTATCAGTTTTATATCCAGCCCCAAATGATAGGTTTTGATCTGCTTATAGCAGGGTAATAAATCCAAATCTTTCAAATCCATCATTTTTGGGGTATTATGGTGTATACAAAAGGTGATTACGTGAAAAATGGGGCAATTCGAAGGATTTTTAGCCTCATGGAAACTTATAAAATGCTAAGGAAGCCATCTTAACTCAGTTGGTAGAGTAACTCTTTCGTAAAGAGTAAGTCCCGGGTTCGAATCCCGGAGATGGCTCAAGAATTAGATTGTCGGTCGTGAGCGCCGCTATGCAACAGATAGTACCCTTGGGGTATTCGATTCTCACCATCGGCTCCAAATATGGTAAAAAAAATTGCACTCATAGGAACCCTTGCGAGCGGGAAGACAACGCTTGTAAATATTCTTGGAAAAAGGAAGGGAGTCGCTGTTGTTCCCGAGGCTGCCAGGATTTACTACGCAGCGCATCCAGAGCTTTCTCCGGGAAGCCCTGAGGCAACCAAAGGTATTATAGAGCTCTCGCATGAGCTTGAGCAGGAGGCAGTAGGCAGCGGAGCGAGTCTTATCGTATGTGATAGGTCGGCGCTTGATGCGATTGCATATTTTCGTGCATTTGGACACCTTCAGCTTGAGAATGAGTATTTCGAAATAATAAAGGGTAGGCTTTCCACATACAATCATCTTTTTTTGCTTGATCCGAAAGACATACCTTTGCAGAATGATGAAATAAGACGCGAATCCAATGAGCTCAGATTGAAAATTCATAAAGCTTTTGAGGAAGTATTGGCCGAAAGGGAAATTCCTTTTACCAGACTTATTGGAAGCGTAGAGGAGCGTTTGTCACGCATTGATCGGTTACTCGCAGAGTCTTTCACCTAGTAATTTTATATCCCGTAGTATTTGATTTTAATCTTTTTTTTTGCTATAATTTCTCCTGGTTTTGCTTTAAAGGTACCCATTAGCTGGGTTTTTGGAGAAGCAACAACTAAGTACATTAACAACTTGCAAAAGATATTTTTTTGCAGGTGGCAGCGAGGATAGGTAATAGTAACTAGTAATTAGGTATTAGGTTTTTAAAATTAATTTTTTAAATTTTCTATTCACTAATTACTATTCACTGATTCCTAGACCGGCTGCCATCTGCAAGACAGAAGGGTGGCGTTCCGGTTTTACCGGACACGCCAAAAGCGCATCAATACAAGGGAGAGGTATGTCTAGCTCAAGTTTGAGAATCCTAACAGCCGCAGAAGAGGCGGTACATCATCGAGAGGAGGCGGACTTTCTCGCCTACCGTTTTTATGACGCTACTTCGGAGAAATCCGCGGCAGATCTTGTGAAGACGGCAAATCACCATCGAACCCGGGCCAAGGAGTTGGCCCCCAACAGGAAGGAACGGTAATGTCAGACGTATTGTTGGTTCTTGTACTCCTTTGCGGGGTAGCTGTAGCCGTTCTTGGCTACTTTCAGTTCGAGCGGAACCGGGGACTCGGCCTCGTCATTTTTGGCGTTGGCCTCATCACCATCCTGATATGCCTCGCGGAGCTGTTCGATCTTCGAACGGCTCCGTCTGAAGGATTCATGTCGTCCGTAAGCACGGGACATGAAATGAGGGATTAAGACCCCCCATGCTTGTGTCGTGAGCATTCGGCAAAGAATAACCCAAAACAGGGGGAAGTCATGTTCGCTTGGTTGGTAAAGCCCTTCAGGGTCATTCGGGACTTGAGAGAAATTCTTTCTCCTCCCGAGGAAGTGCATCCTGATTACGACACTATTCGACGTTTCGTTTCAGGCAGCCCTACTACCGATGATGATCAAGTCATCTTTCGCCACATCCACAATTGCACGGTGTGCGATCGGATTTGGTGGATGTGTTGGGGTATAGCCGTGCAAGAGGCTCTCAAACCCTCCTGAGGGAGGGAAGTTTCCTCGCTGCCAAAACCCCCTGGCTATGATTCATCTTTTGCAAGCGTCTTGCCATCCCAACCGGGACGGTAGGACACCAACGGCCCCGCGGCTCTCAACAAGAATCGCGGGGCTACACTTCTATATCTGTACCCCAATTTTTTTCACTTTATGATACAATTTCACTCGTTTTAATTTATCAGGAATAATGCTTTTCCTGTGACGTTATAATTGCACTTTTACAATTTGCGATATTTTTTGTTGGCGACACCCTGTTTGATAGCTAATGGCTAATAGTTCATAGCTAATGATTGGGTTGTCGCTAACAAAGTGACCCCACTTAAAAGGTGGGAACAAAAGCACGGGAGGAACATTCATGAGTCGCTCCGATTACCACGCAAGGCTTGCCAAAAAGTACGCAACCCGAGTAATTTCGGTGAGCTACGGAAGGGCAAAGTACTTTTCGGTCAAGGGGACTCTGTTTTCTTTTCGTGTGACTCCCTGTCCCACGACCGGAAAACCGATTCTCAATTCGTCTATCGTCTATCCCGACGGTACCACCCTCGGGGCAGACCGCCTGGTTCTACTTATCAAGGGACTTCGTCCCTGCAAGGACGTTCCCTACGGAGGAAACGGCAGGCTTAGTATTCCCGTTTCGGGATTTCGTCTGACAACACGTATTGCGATCCGCGACTTTAGCAAACCGCGTCGCAGACGCAAGTACTTCCAGGAAATTCGACGGGCAGCTGAAGCTGCAGAGACCGATGAGTAAAGGATACGTCCGTGGAAACATTCAACAGCTATTACTTCCTTGTCCCCCTGATGGCTGTGTCTATCGTGGGACTTATCTACAGTTCCATCGGGTGTCCTCACCCGGTGCGCATCTTTGGGCCGATACTCAACCAGCTCGGCGTTGATCTTCCCTGGGCGATGACCCAGGAGGAAATCCGCCGCGATGTCAGCAGAAAAATGTTGAGGATGAGTTTCCGCTCAGGTTAACCCTGCGTTCGGTGAACAAACCGTTGATGCCGGATGAAGTATCGCAAATTAACAACCGTCCCGCTGGTTCGAAAGAGCCAGCGGGACACCACACTCCAAGTTGAACAATCCAATAGCTAAGAAATAGGAAGAGAAAATAGAAACAGGTGTTTAAAAGTTTGAGGGTATTAAATTTCAGTAGCCCGAAATTAGAATCCGAAGAATTTTGCAAGACCGCTTTTTTTCTTTTCTTTGTCTTCTTCTTGATGCTGATCATGCGGGTGGGTAGAGGTTTCCGATCTCATTTCATCAGTACCCATTGTTTGGTCGGCATGCTCCTCCGGCATTTTTGGCATTTCTTCGTGCATTTGATCTACCGGTTGATCGGTTGGTTCTGCTGCTGATACGGGAGGTTGATATTCATCGTGTCTATCGTTAATAAATGGACTTTCTTGATCCTGTGTGTTTGATGGTTCTTGAGAAAAACTTTCCTGTGCGGGCACTTCCCACTGAGATGGCTCCGTCTGTACTGTTGCGGGTTCATTTGCAACTGCCTCGTCCGTTGTAGGTTCTGATTGCGCCTCAATTTTTTCTTCACGGGCCGGTTCGCTGATGCTTCCTTTTCCAATCCTTTGAATAAGAGATTTGAAATTTTCACTAAGCAAATTTTTCTTCTTATTATAAACGCGCGTTGTGTCGTGAGTAACTCCGATCATTTGCTGGATTTTCGAAAGCGGGTAGCCTTCCAAAAGACACCAGTAAAGTGCGAGTCTTTTGTACATCATCATCTTCTCCTCATTAGTCAAAAATTCACTGAAGAACTGCTTTTTTTCATCGTAAGAAAGTGAGTCGAGGAAAGTATAAAATTGGCTTTCAAGCTCTGTAACTGTTTCTGAAGAAAGTTGTGTTGTCGAACTGCGTGGCATATTGGACCTAGTATACCGATATATCTTTGCCTATGTCAAGAGGAAAATATGAATTTATGATATAGTCCCAATGTATTGAGGGACCGTAGTCTTTACACTCTACTTAATGTTTCGTATTTAGAGACCAAAGCACTGTATTGTCCGTTTGCCTCAAATCTGGTACAATCTTACAATGTTTTCCATTTCAAAAGAGCAGAGACTATTTATTCTGTTTGGGCTATTTATTAGTTTTCTTATAGCCATGAATGTTTTGGGTGGCAAAATTATTCCCCTTGGCCCATTTTCAACCTCAGTTGCGTTTCTTATCGTTCCGTGGTCTTTTTTGGTGACAGATATAGTCGAGGAGGTATATGGAAAGGGAAAAGCACGCGAGATGATTGTGGCCGGAGTAGTAGCGCTTATTGTTTTTCTTAGCTTTATTCTGCTTTTTGTAGCACTGCCTCCCGCTTCACGGTTCAAACAAAACGAAGAGTATAATGTTATTTTCGGAACCTCAGCGCGTATTGTATTTGCTTCAATTACAGCTTTTCTATTATCTCAATTTCATGACATGTGGTCGTTTTGGAAACTTCGGAGTCTTACAAAAAAGCGCTTTTTATGGTTCCGCACAAATGTATCTACCATTTTTTCAATGGTTATAGATACATTTGTTTTTATGTTCCTGGCATTTTATATGTTGACGCCTATGTTTACATTTTGGTTTGTTATTCAAATGATAATTCCTTACCTTATTTTTAAGATGGTATGGGGAGTTGCAAGTACTCCACTTGTGTACCTCGGAGCGAATTGGCTGCGCTGCGGAAGGAAAGAATAAATGATTAAGAGATTAATGATTAAAGAATTGAGAAGTTGAACTTACTAGTATTTTCTTTTTCGTTTTGTTAAAATTTCATGAGTCAAATTCGCCGCCTTAGCTCAGTGGTAGAGCAACGGTTTTGTAAACCGTCGGTCCAGAGTTCAAATCTCTGAGGCGGCTCATATGCCCTGCCTCAATTGAAGTTCAGTCATTGCGAACACAATCCATTTTATTATCCTGGACCCCGATTTTATCCCGACTGAATCGGGATTTATCGGGGGAACCTTTTTTTAGCAACACAAAGAGCGGGTCTATTTTCGACTGGAACGGATATCTAGGGAGTTAGGCAAATCTTGTAATGTATATAGCGATGAAGAGAATTCCCAAGAGAATATAAAGAACCGTTACTAAGGAGTGAAGTGTTGGAATTTCACGCAAAAGAACATGCTTTTTCTTTGCAGTAGATTTCTTAGTTGTTTTGTGGGCAGCTTTCTTTGGCATAGACGGATTACATATAAGCATATTTGTTTTTGATCATTCCTGTCAACTGATACAAAAGTTATCGTAAGGTAACATAGTGGATTGTTTCATTGTTTCGTTGCTGTATTGCTAGATTGCTTCATCTGAAAAATAATATTTTTACTCTTTTCGTAATCGAACAATTGAACAATTGGACAATTTAACAATATAATAGTTTGTAATGAAAAAGTTGGTTCTTTTAGTAGTTTTAGTTTTGATTATTGCAGCAGGCGGTATTGCCTTTTATATTCTTTCCCAGCCTCCAAAAGAAAAGCTTTCAGATGAGTTTAAGCAGAAAGCAGTAACGAAGCTTTTGGGCCGAAAAGCTCAGCTTGATGCCCAAAATGTCGCTACAGGGAACAAGGAGTACGAAGGGAAATACATTTCATTTTCGTATCCTGCAAAGGCACTCATTTATACATACCGGAATAGTTCGACGGGTGCGCCTCTTGAGGACTTCAGCTTTGATATAAAATCACCTAAAATTGTTTTTAATATGCGAGTATCTGAAATTGCCGGGGGGCTTGAGGATTATCCGGCAGTGCGTCTTCGTGAAGTAAGAAGCGAATATAAGAAAGCCAAGTTGACGATCGATGGAGTTGCGGGACTCACTTATTACAAAACTGGTCAGGAAGCTGAAAAAAGTGGTTTTTTCGTGAGAAAAGGTAAAATGTATACAATTTCAATAACAGGCACAAGCGGTGAGGTGGTCGAAAAATTATTTGATGAAATTATTTCTTCCGTTTCCTTCGTAGAATAAAGGCTGATGCAGTAAGCAATGCAATTGAAACCGTTCCGATCACAACATACTTATTCAGCTCACCCAAAATAAAGAAATAGGAGCTATCAGTGAGGTTGAACCTATTTTTGCCATACTTCAACTTTACAGTTGTTTTGTAAATCCCTGGAAGAACTACATCTGCGTATTTGTTAATTTTGACTATGTATCTTCTTGTTGAATCAGGAAGGGTAATGAGTGAATCTTCATTTACGATGCCCCGCGCCACTTCATCACCCAACGGACTCGTGATTGTGACCGTGCCATAGGGAGTGAGATCAACATTACCGGTATTTTGGAGGCGGAACGTAACAGTTGTGGGGAATGAGAAGAGCCCGGAATTGTTGCTAATTTGCACGATATTTGCCCTTTCCTGCTCGTATTCGGAGCCTGCGCGTACAAACAGAAGCGTTGATAAAATTGCCCTTAATTTTACCGTTTTTTGCTCGTCCTTTTGTTGAAGCTCGGCAAGAACCGTGCCGTAGTGGCCACCCAGGGTCAATCTTTTTCTGTCGATAAATACCTTGACAGTTTTGCTTTCGCCAGGGGCAATTACCAGATTGTTGTTGGAGAATCTTGCCCAATTGGACAATCCAAAATTATAATCACGGCTTTCATTTGGGTCCAAAATGCCCGGAATTCCACGGTCCTCAAGTTCTTTAACGTCTTGCATAGTGAGGGTGAGCTCAATCGTTTGATTGGTATTATTTGTATAAGTGTATTCAGCTTCGGCAGGGTCTTTGCTTAAATCCAATTGGATGAGCTGAGGACTGACGGTAATATTATTTTTGGATTGGGCAAAAGTAACTTTTGAAGTCAAAAGGCAAAAGGCCAAGGTCAAAAGTGTAATTGAAAAGCCAAAAGTTTTAGTACTTATTAATTTAGACATCTAATTTCGCATTTTGAATTAAGCCGTACTCTTATTATACAAAGGATTGGAGTTGGTAAAATAGATTATCGGGACTTACTGCGCTGAATTGCTCTATTGATGTACCATTTGAGTACAAAGCGGATAATAATGAAAAGCACGATTAGGGTAGCAAAAATTAAACCCAGCGCGGTGTAGGGGATGACCCAGAAAGTCGTTGTGCCTTCAATAGTGACATCCTTTTGGCCATCATCGTAGACCATAAGAAGCCGGGCAGTGTAGGGACCAATACGAAAGCTTGTGAGTTTGTTCCAATTGATAGTAAGTTTTGTCACCGGTTTGCCGGCATCATCAAGTTTTTCAGCTCCATTTTCTATTACTTTTTCTTTTACCAAAAAACCTTCATTCCAGGAGGATTCAAATTCCCTTTGACCCCCCGGGAGGATGCTGCCAACACCAGGATTTACCTCAAGAATTCCTATTTCATCTCCACCGCTTCGCGTGATGAAGATATTTCCTCTGGGTCTTACATGCACATTTCCTTTGTTGGCAAGCTTGACTAAAAAGTCTACCGGAAGGTATTCACTGATGTTATTTTTAGCCTTAAAACTTACAAGATCTGTCTTTGAATTTGCTCCATCCTTGACCACCGTTAGGAGGGTAACTATAAGAATTTCACCTTTGACTTCCGCACCTGTAGTACTTATTCCGCTTTCCTGTTTTGGTGCGATACTAAAAACATAGTAGTAACCGTACGCTGCGGTCTCTGGGATATCAATTGTAAAGCTGACATCTTTCCATTCTCGGGGCTTAGCTTCAAAATCCGGAGTTTCAAATGTAACCCACTTCAATTCTTCCCCTTTTGCCTCGTTCTCGGGCACCGGACTGCCATCAGCCGGATCCGAAATAAGCCTACGTGCCTTTATTTCAAGCTCGATCGGGGTTGAAAGATTGTTTCTGACTCTGAATTTTTGAGTCACTTTTTCACCGGGTTTTGCGGTCAACTCCATAACCGGCGGACTGACTGTTAGGTCAAGCCTGCCAGGCGATTGAGCAAAAGCGCCTCTCAAAGGCAAAATGCAAAAGGCAAAGGTCAAAAGTGCAAATAAAAATCCAAAAGTTTTTATTGGACTATTTAGTATTTTTGACTTTAAATTCCCGCCTAGACTCGCTGTGGCGTGACGCGAGCGCGGCGAGGCTGGTTGAATTTTGAATTTTGAATTTTGCATTATTTTACTTTTTCCTAAATATTCCCTTTACTTTTCTGATTATTGTGCGGCTAGTTGTAAAGAGCCCGATTCCTACGAAAATCACAATGCCGATCAATACGAGTATAACCTTCCAGGGAAAGACGAAGAAAGAAATAGTTTTTTCATAGGTATAGTCTCGCGTGTCTCCACTTATTAGTACGAGTGCTGTAGCAGTGTATTTTCCTACCCGAAGGTCCAATAACTTTTGATAGTGAATTTTCATCTCGCGCTCAGGTTTGTCATCATCGCCCAATACTTCAACTCCATCTTTCATTTTCGTTTCATAGGTAATAAATCCGTCGTTCCAAACGCTTTCGAAAGAGCGGTTGAGAGTAGGGAGAATGCCACCTTGAGATTCATTGATTTCAAGAGTTGAAACTGTTCTTCCTAAAAAGTCCTTGATGAAGATATTGCCACGAGGTCTTATATGTACATTGCCGATATTTTGAAGATTGGTTGTGAATGAAATCGGAGGATATTCATAAAAAGTGGATCCGGTTCTAAATTCCAGGAATTTGCCCTCCGTCTTTGCTCCTTCCTTTTGGACGGATAGAAGAACAGGTACTGCAAGTGATGCAGTGAGTGTAGTGCCTGTTTCGCGGTTCTTTTGTCCATTTTCGGCGGTAAATGAAAGCGCCCAGTAGTATCCATATGCAGCACTTTCAGGGATTTGTATGGTGAAGTTAGCTGTTGTCCATTCCCGGGGTTTGAGGGTGAGTGTTTCATCTTTTACAGTTAGCCATGAAAGATGTTCTTCTTTTGTTTCTTTTATTGTAAGTTCTCCTGTTTCATCTCCGCCCATGATTCTTACTTCCGGTTTTACTGTTATTTCAGAATTGGTATTATTGCGGAGACGGACTGACTGATTGAGAGTCGCACCGGGCTTTGCTGATAATTCAATGAAAGTAGGAGATACGGTTACATCGAAATTTTCAAGCGTTTGGGCGTGTGTAGAATGGATACCACTAAAGAAAAATATGGATACGAAAAAACTAAAAAAAAGTAATTTTTTTGCTATCATGTCTCATTTTGGGGCAGTTATTAGAATGACCCTGCTGCAACAACAGTCAAGGTGTCGGTGTAATCGGATCCGGCTGGTGTTGTAGCTGATGAACGGGCTTTTACTACCAGAGAGACGACATCACCACTTGTCGGAGTAGTATCTGTAGCAGTAATGTGGAATATGTTATATGCAAGATGACCTCCGGAGTCAGCATCTCCACCCTCGTATTCATCATTTACACATCCTGTTGCGCAACCTGATCCTGCATCGACATCCAGAACGTATCCACCAGTTGATGAGAGAGTCTGAGGAGTTCCGTCCCATGAGCCAGGACTTACAATATCTGCATTAGCAACTGTCGAATGAAGGGCACCTGCATTTGATCCACCATTGGTTCCACTTTTTACCCAACTGATCCAGCCATTCCTCGCATTAGTTGTTACTGTTTGGTTAATGCCTGATGCTGCAGCGGTTGAGCCTGAGGCAAGGGTTCCAAGAGCAGCAGTATTTCCGGAGAGAGCAAAGGTCATTTGTGCAGATACTGATGCTGTAACGGAGATCTGGTCTGCATTTGAAGTAACAACGTCAACTGCCCATCCTACATTTGCTAAGAATGGAGATCCGCCTTGAACTTGCAATATTCCAGTTTTGTTGTCCCCTGCAGCGCCTATGTCAGATCCGGCTCCTCCGGAGAAATTGAAGCAATAAAAGATATCATCCGTAAGGTCAGTTGCCGTCCAAGTTACCGTATTTCCACTAACTGCGTAAGCTGCTTCTGTATTGGTAATACCTGCCCACATTGTTGATTGAGTGTAGGCTGGGGTTACATCAGTGGGATCATAAGGAAGGTTTGTGTCATTGGCAGTCCAATTGGCTGGGGTTGAATCAATTGTCCAATCAGTTGGAAATACAATTGAGACATTCGTATCGGTTCCATGTGATCCGGAAGTTTCGATACATGCGCTTCCAGAGATGTCGGCACCTGTTGAATGTCTATCGATTCTGACAAATGACTGTGTGAGAGTGGCATGGGCTTGCTTTGGCTGCATGACAGGATAGATAAGTGAAATTATGGTGACGATGTAAAGAAGGAGGCTGATGATGGATTTCTTACCCTTAAGGTTAAGGGTTCTTGCCTCTGTTACGATTCTTTTAGGACTTGATAAATATTTCATACAATAAATTGCTCTGCAGATAGCAAATCATAAATTAAATAGTTGTGTCAAGGGGGGAATTTTCCCTTTACTTCAAAGTAAAATCGTCATTAACAGTATAGGGTTTTAAAAACTCCCGGTTACAAGAATAGTGAGAATATCTGCGTAATCATTTGCTGAAGGTGTGGTATTGGATGCCTTTGCTTTGAGGGAAAAAGAAACCCTACCTCCAACAATTGGACTGGCACTTGTTTCATATATATAGCGTTTCTCAGTATCCAGCACGCCAACATTGTCAGAAGATCCATTATATGGAGAGAGGGCTTGAATTGGCCCACCTGATGTTTGGGTTGCGGTGCTACTAATAGCGCCATATCCCTGCGGTTGTGCCGTAAGATCGGCTGTTGCCGAGGTTATTGTATGCGATGCTGAGGTGCTTTGTAGCCCGTTATTGGTTCCGCTGATAGAGACAAAGCCTCCGTTGTTGGCGTTTGTAGAAAAATCTACCCAGACTTTATCGGTTGATGTTGTAACCGATCCGACAGCCAGTTCTCCAAGTCCTAATGTATATGGTGCAGCAGATTCAGAATTGTCTGGGGCGATATCGATATCAAAGCTGATGGATGAAGTATCTGTTGAAGCAATTGCCGTCGGACTCCATATAAATTGCGTGTAAAATCTTCCCTGACGGGCTGCCACTTGCACTGTATAGGTAGTTGAAGGGTAGAGTCCGATGATGTTACTGCCAGACTGCGCCCCCCAAGCAGTATAGGATTGCCAGTCTTCGTCATTTAGATCATTTCCGACTGTCATGTCATTTTGTGCATATTGAAAGGTGCCTGATCCGCTGGCAATACGCACGGCATATTGGTAATCGGAAGGATCTGTCCCCCCTCGGTTGATAACGAGTTTTAATTTGTTGTACCAATTTGATGGGTTGGTAAAAGTGGGTGCGGCTGCAACCGTCGCCTGCATGGTGTATTCAAGACCTGCACCTATAAAATAGTTAGCCGACGAGGGACTTCCTTGGTCCACTTGGACGAGAGTTCCAAATAGCGAGTAGTTGGAAGAACTGGAAGTGGCAGTTCCTCCTGCGCCAAACCCATAATCCATCAATTTATAATTACCGCTTGCAGGTGGGACCGCCTGGGCATAGATTTTCGTATTAAGTATTAAGTAGCACGTATTAAGTATAAGTACCAATATTGATATAAAAATTAATCTTCTAGGTGCATTTAATAATTTTGATCTCTGCATTTTATTGTTATAGATCTTAATAGATTGAAATATTGCTATATATTTTGATATAACACTAAATTTTCGAATTAAATCGTAATACTTAATACATAATACGTAATACTTTTTCATATTGGTAGATAGAATGTATTTAGTCCATAGAGCGGGTGTAGATAGTCGAATGTACAAATAGTTGTAATATTTCTTTTGGATGCGACTACTGCCATGAGTGCTTCTGAGAATGTAAGATCCATTGAGTTATAATTTGATACTGTCTTGAATGTGGCCTTTATTTCAGATTCTTCCGGTGTAAGTATATTTATATCGGAGAGAGCTACTATCCGCAAAAAGTCTTTTGCAAGGGAAGGACTCATTTTTTTAAAAATAATTTCATACGTTTGGTTGAGGTTGATGACATCCATGTAAAGTAAATATTCCTCTTCGGAAAAGTAGCGGAAGTAGGCCGATGCTTGAGCGTGCTTGTCGTGCGCACGGTCAATAAAAGCATATAGACTGCTTGGTGATAGATAGACCTTTTTTGATTGTGTAGGCATAAAATTAAGCTCTAAATACTAAGTTCTAAATCCTAAACAAGCTCAAAATTCAAATTTTCGATTTTGTAATAATAGAACCAAATATTTTCATAAGTTGAGTAGCTTCATTGATAAGGTTAATTCGCATACCTTCGGTGTCTTTATTATTAGAGGTAAGTAGTTTTAGCCAATAAATTGACTCTTTTGTTTCTTTGCGGCAGATTTTGATTCTCATATAAAAATCTTTTTTGCTTAAGGCCTCATTAGCTTCAATATAATTAGCTCCAATGGATCCGGAGGATCTTGTTAATTGTTTTACATCTTCCAGTGAAATAATGGTTTTTTGAATCTGCTTTAAATACATTCTAACATTTTGAGCAAAACTAAAGGTTCTTCCTTCTAGGTCATATATTTTGACGTTTTGTGCTTGATCCATTGTTTAGTTTTTAGTATTTAGTGCTTATAATTTGTCGACTTTTATTCTAAAAGTCGACTGTTGCAGCTCTTCCTTGCATCTTGAGCAATGGGTCTGCGCTCGTAAATCTTTTAACTGTAGTATTGGCAGATTTTCTGAATGGATTTGCGGGACTTATGTCTTGCCGGGGGGTAAAATCACGGGAAAATGTCTGTAGGCTCGATTCTTTGATCCTTATATTTCCTCCAATTTTTACAGCCTTCAAAACCCCCTCTTTTATATAGCGTCGTATCGTGAGAGGGTGTACTTTCAAAATGAAAGCTGCTTGATTGACGTTAAAAAGATTCTCCATGATTGCAATTTTTAATTTGAAATTTTAAATCAAATCAAAATTATTAAAAATTGAATAAAAATTAAAAATTTGTAATTTAAAATTATACTTTTCCAGTTTCTCTCCCTTTTCACAAAAAGTCAATATGCAATAGTATGCAATAGTATGCAATTTTATGCATACAGTGAATTTTTTTGACTAGCCTCATTTGAACTGAAAAAATAGATAGACATTATATATTTATACGCGCGATGGCAAAAGAATTAAAAAAAATCTCATCTTACCAAAAGCCCCTCTGGCAATACATTTTGAGCCCAAAAAGAGGTTTGTTCATTGCGATCTCTGCTGTTATTTTCACGGTTTTTGCGATGCTAAATATTGACCTGAAAGTCAGTGCAGCCACGGGTATCAACCGCACCATCAATTTTCAAGGTAAGGTTGTAAATAGCAACGGGACAAATGTTGCGGATGGGCAATATACTTTTGTTTTCAAGCTACATGATGCGCCATCCGGAGGAGCAAATCCATGGACGGAAACCCAAAATAATGTTCAGGTGACTGGTGGAGTCTTCCGGGTAAGTCTTGGTTCTGTTACGACTTTTGCAAGTGCCGGGGTTGATTTTAATACAGATAATTTGTATTTAGGGATTAATTTCAATTCGGATGGGGAAATGACACCGCGGGTGAGATTTGCTGCGGTGCCATATGCCATAAACGCCGAGAAAGTTGCGGGGCTCACGGTTACCAATACGACCGGAACTTTCACACTCACAGACGGTAAAACTTTTTCTGTTAGCAATACCGTTGGCTTTACCGGAACGGATGGGACGACATTTGCCCTTCCGGGTACTTCGGGCACAATTGTGACTCTAGATGCTTCACAGTCACTAACGAATAAGACGATAGGTAGTAGCGGGCTTACTTTTTCAGGGGCAACAACGGACATTACAACGGGGACAAATGAAAGTCTTACTATTGCTGCAGATGGAACAGGAAATGTGCTTGTACAGTCCGGCTCTGGTGGTCAGGCGGCTTTGATTGTTGATAAAACAGGGAGTGGTGATATTTTTGCCGCCTCGTCTTCAGGAGTTACAAAATTTGTAATAAAATCCGACGGAACAGCTTCCTCTTCCGCTGGTTTTGTCGTTGATGGGGTAGGGAGTTTGCAAAGTACCAATAATCAAACATTGACCGTAGGTGGAGGGCAGACAGGGGATCTTGTCATTGGAAGAACCTCACAAAGAGTCTACCTCCCCGGTTTTGACACATGCACAGCGCTTGAAACTTCAGGAGGTATTCTTTCCTGCGGATCAGATAGCACAGGTGGAGGAGACAACTTCTGGCAATACGATTCGACTACCGGGATTGTTGCAAATGGGAATCTCACAACTGACTTTCTTCTCGGTGCGACCTCGACTCCATCCGCTAAATTTGCCGTGCTTAATATCGCCGGTACACAAACTCCGGTTGCATCAATTTCGGCACAAAATGCATCTGCTCAAGCCTTGGTTTTGGGAGGGGATGGTACTATTCAATCTGTCAGAAATAATTCCCTAACTTTGGGTGGCGATACAACGGGAAATATTTTTCTAAGACCGCAAAATAATGCCGGACTAGTTACTATCGTTCATGCAGGTATAGGTACTGGGGGATTAAAGCTAACGTCGTCCGAAGCTGATAGCGTAAATAAAGAAGGAAGAATCAAGATAGGCCATTATCTAAGCTCGGAAGAACCGGTTACCCTCATATTTGGGCAGTCACTCAACACTCAGAACAATATTTTTATTGGTGGAAATTCAGGTTCGGAGAACGCTGCAACTGAAATAAACTTTCTTACTGCCCTTAATAACACTACAGTTACAGGTACAAGAAGAATGCGAATAAACCAGTATGGAGATGTGAGTATTGGTATTCAAGGAGTAGATCCCGACGCAAGACTTCATGTGAAAGGTGGAACAACCGGAGGCAACGCTTCAATGATTGTTGACCAGATAGGTGACTCTGCCAATGATATTTTTTCTGCTTCTGCCTCTGGTACCACAAAATTTGTCATCAAAAATGATGGAACAGCCAGTAGCAGTGCTGGTTTTGTCGTTGATGGGGTAGGGAGTTTGCAGAGTACCAATAACCAAACGCTAACAGTAGGTGGCGGATCAACAGGAGATCTTGTCATTGGTCGTGCATCTCAAACAGTACAGCTTCCCGGTTTTGCCAATTGTACAGCACTTGAGACCTCAGGTGGAGTTCTTTCCTGCGGAAGCGACGCTTCAGGAATATCTGGTTATGACAACTTCTGGCAGTACAATTCGACTACCGGGATCGTTGCCAATGGCAACTTGACAACTGACTTTCTTGTCGGTGGGACCTCAACACAATCCGCGAAGTTTTCCGTTCTTGGAATTGCAGGTACTGATACGCCTGTAGCTTCAGTCAGTGCTATTGGTGGAGCAAATGATACCAAAGGCATTTATATATCAGGTGATGGAAGCCTTCAAAGTGTCCGCAATAATACCTTGATCATTGGTGGAAATACAACAGGTGATGTGTCATTCAAACCTGGAAACGTTTCAACTCCAGCATTGTATCTTTCCTCCTCTGGAAATGTTGGAATTGGAACAACAATTCCAACATCAGCACTTGATGTCGTGGGAAGTCTACTCTTGGGTGCTAACTCTACTATAGACACAAGAGCATCAGGATCTCTAAGTATTGGCACCGCAGCAAATACAACAAGCTTAGCACTCGGACGCTCAGGAAATACAACAACTTTTAATTCCACGTCTTGGACAGCAACACCAACAATTTCAGGACTAATAACAGCAACATCCGGAGTATCAATTGCAACAGGCCAGTCATATACCGGAGCCGGTACCGTTACTCTTTCCTCTGCCTCTGACAACGACTTGACGCTTACTGCAGCCGGAAGTGGAAATATTATCATCACATCAGATGCAAATACCGGCGTAAGGATTGGCGATAATGCAGTTGCATCAGCTCTATTTGTAGGTGGGGGCATTGGAGGGAATGCCGGATTTATACTCAATAGAGTTGGTTCAACAGATGATATTCTTGCTGCCTCTGCCTCGGGTACCACAAAATTTGTCATCAAAAATGATGGAACGGCATCATCTTCTGCTGGTTTTGTCGTTGATGGGGTAGGGAGTTTGCAAAGTACCAATAATCAAACATTAACAGTTGGAGGAGGGTCAACAGGGGAGCTTGTAATAGGAAGAACAAGCCAAGTTGTTTGGCTTCCTGGTTTTGACTGTTCCGGTCAAGGAAATGGTGGGAAGCTCACTACAACAAGTGGGGGAGTTCTTACATGTTCTGCAGATACTTCCGGTGGTGGAGGTAACTTCTGGCAGTACGATTCGACTACCGGGATAATAGCTCCAGGCAATTTAACGGCTGATTTATTGTTTGGTGGTACCTCAACTGCTTCAGCGGGATTTAGAATTACTGGTGCGACGAAAGATTACGGAACAGTCGCGGCGGCATCAGTTAGTGCCAACACCTCATTTGCGGGGCTTGTAATTGACAATAAAGGAGTCGGAGATCTTTTTACAGCCTCATCATCCGGTGTTACTCAGCTGGTGCTTACAAATAATGGCGCGTTGGGAATTGGAACAAATGCGCCTACGGCCAAGTTAGACGTGAATGGTAGTGCCTCAATCTCGGGATTACTTGCTTTTAGAACCGGAGCCGGGCAGATACAGACAACGGCCAATAATTCTCTTACTATTGGGGGTGGAACAACGGGCAACATTATATTTCCGAATGCCGGCGGAATTTTCTTAGGTCAAAATGAGTTGGTTAACGGTCTTATTACTCTATTTTCATCAGGAGTAGGTGAGACTGATCCTTCAATTTATGCTGACGCAAGCGGGAACCTAATTCTTTCCGCGCCAACAGGGACGGTGCAGATGGGAAATGGAAGCGGAAATATCACAATGTCTTTGACTAATGTCGCTGATCTATTTGCCGCAGATAAAACAGTGACATTAGCTTCAAATTACTCGGGTACAGACTTTTCATTTAGTAGGGTTTTAACCGGTGGTGCGAATAGTCAGGGAGGCGCGATATTTAGCATCACCGACACGTCCGGCGGAAGCGGCACTATTAACCCCGACATGCTTCTTGTTAATGCAGCGCTTACCAGCGGTAATTTTCAGGGAACATTGGGACGTTTCCAGCAGTCTGGAATTGATAAATTAAGGATTTATGGGAATGGTACTTCTCCTGTTGCAACAATTTCTGCCAATACCTCATTCGCAGGATTAGTGGCAGATCAGAATGGGTTAGGAGATATATTTACCGCGTCGACAGGTGGAGTTACTAAATTTACTGTCATGAATAGCGGAGAGCTTTATACATCGAATTATCGCAATAATGGAGGAATTTTGTATACAAATACAAATGGCATATTGGGACAAACGACCGTTGGTAGTAACAACGAGTGCTTGAAGTCAGTTGGTGGCGGAACACCGACTTGGGGGACCTGCGGTGGTGGTGGGGCAGCAGGAACTTGGACGATTGATTCAACTACAGGAATTCATACACCCATAAATAATACTCTTGACCTTCTTATTGGTGGGACTTCAACGCAGTCCGCGAAGTTTTCCGTTCTTGGAATTGCCGGTACTGATACACCTGTAGCGTCCGTTTCTGCTACTTCGGGAGTGAATATAGACAAAGGAATTTACCTTTCAGGAGATGGATCTTTGCAGTCAGTCAGAAAGAACAATCTCACAATTGGTGGAAGTACCACGGGCGACATTTATCTCAGACCCGGCAATAGCCAAGGACTTGTGAAAATCATTCATCAAGATGCTGCCACAAGTGGTCTTTTGGTCACAGATTCTGAGACTCAAAGTACCAATAAAACAGGAAGGATAAAGTTTGGTTCATACGATGTTACTAATGGGTATGTTACCGGTATGCTTGCTTCCTCTGAAGTAAGCGCCAACCAGCTATTCATAGGAGGAGGGTCAGCAACAGAAAATGCTGCAACTGTTATTCGGTTCCGAACCGCCCAAAATGTGGGTACGTTGGCCGGTACAGAAAGGATGAGAATTGATAATTACGGGTGGGTTGGAGTAGGTGAGATAGGTGATGCGAGCACGGCTTTGCAGTCGCAGTTATACGTAACCGGAGGATCTCAAGGTGCAAATGCGGCACTTATCGTCAATCAGACCGGCAGTGCGACTAATGATATTCTGGTAGCATCTGCCTCAGGAACTACAAAATTTGTCATCAAAAATGACGGAACAGCGTCATCTTCTGCGGGTTTTGTCATTGATGGAGTGGGGTCTTTTCAGTCAACAAAAAATCAAACATTAACAATAGGTGGGGATACAACGGGTAATGTACTTATCAAGCCGGGAAATACTCAGGGACTTACTTTTTTGTCAAATGGAAGAGTGGGGATAGGTACCTCAAATCCTCTTTCAACTTTGGACGTTAGGGCACAAAATGGAACCGTTTCCGTAGCCTCAGTATCCGGAGCCACCTCATTTGCAGGACTTGTTGTAGACAACTCAGGCTCCGGAGACATATTCACTGCATCTTCCTCGGGTATGACTCGTTTTACGATTAGACAAAGTGGACTTGTTCTCATAGGTTCTGCTTCTAATGGTTTGTCATTTGATTATCTTAATGGCCCATCGGCTTCAAATAACGGAATATTCTCAGGCACCGCCAGACCTACGAAGTCAATTACGTTATGGCCCGAATACGCCGGTGCTGTCATAACGGCATCGGGTTCAGCGTCAACAACCGGGAGTATGACCACCGATGCATCGGCATCTGCGCAGCTCAACAGGACATATTATGAATGGATATCAACCTCAACCTCGCTCCAAGATTATGTAGTCGCAATTAGGATTACTTTACCTGCAGACTTTTCGGACTGGCCCAGTGGAAGTAATGCTATGACCATAAGTTATAACACCGGTAGCTCTAACACCTCAACAAACGGTCTTGATGTCTATATATATAACTCTACTGACGATTCAACAGGACGTCCTGTCTATTTTTCAACTAATAACGTTTCTGCCAAGAGCTGGACAACTCTCAACTTAACCCAAGGACAGCTTGACAACGGGGTGTCACCGGATTGGGATAGTGCCGGTGAGTCCGTAACTATTTACTTCAAAATGAAGGCTTCGGGTACGTATAACTACACTCAAATTGGAGACATCACCTTAAATTACCTATCAAAGTTCTAAAAAAATGATATACACAAATACAAAAAACAGATTTATGCGGATCGTTAGCATTGCGCTTCTTGCTTCTTTATTGTATTCGAGTTCCCCCTACATAATATCTGCGCAAGAGCCGATACTATCAAATTCAGCCGAAGAACCCTCGCAATACGATAGTCCCCAAATTGATTACTCTAATTACTCGGCAACAGATGCTGCAATAAATTCCTTGACGCGACCAGAGCAGCAAAGTTCTGCCAGTTTTAAGGAAAGCTCTTTTATAAGACGGCTGAAAAAGAGGGATTTTCGGGCAAGTGAAAAGGTAAGTGTCGTTGTCGAAAATGCATTTGCAAAGAATATAAGCGTAAAAGTCTTTTATGCAGACGGTCAGCAAATACCGGTTGAAGTTGTGGAGGCGAGTGACACCAACCCCGCAATCCTTCAACTTTCACTGCCTTTCAGCGCAAAACCGGGACGATATCGAGTAAAAATTATCGATTCATCAACCGGTCAAGAGTCTATACAGAATTTTACTTGGGGAGTGTTAGCTATTAATCCCAACAAGTCTATCTACTTGCCTAGTGAGACTGCAAAATTATCTCTTGCAGTACTTGATGAGGTTGGAATGATGGTTTGTGATGCAGATGTTGAGCTTGAAATAACTGACCCTGCCGGCGCAAAAGAACTTTTAACAACTAAAGATGGTCAAATTAAAGTTAACAACGAGTGTAGTACTAAAGATTTTATAGCTGTTCCCGACTACGAAGCCAACTATCTAACAGGTGGGGCCGGAGTTTATCAAATGAATTTGTCAGCCATGACAAAGAACGGTACACATGCAATAACTGACACTTTTGAAGTAAGGGATAACGTTGAATTTGATGTTGAAAGAATCTCTGCTACCCGTATTTATCCGCCTGTTGACTACCCGATGCAAATTAATATCAATGCTAACCAAGACTTTAGTGGGGTCGTGTCAGAGGTAGTTCCCTCAGACTTTGAAATAAACCCATTAAAAGGTGCCATTTCCTATGAAAGTGTAGACACCAAACAATTAGGATCATCTACAAAAAGTGTTTTAGGGGCTCAGGTCTTTAATATAAGATTACCTTTTAAAGAAGATTACCCAATAACTCAAGGTTTTGGTGCTCTAGATCGCGACCCGCTTTTAAAAGAAAAATATCAGCAAAATGGGGTTATCGGACACGATGGAGTCGATTTTGATCTGCCAAAGGGGACAACAGTACTAGCTGCCGATTCGGGTGAGATTGTACGTGCGCGTGAGAATTACGATTACGGAACAACAATTGTTATCCAGCACGATTGGGGAAAGAGTTATTACGGTCATTTAAGTAAATTGTCTGTTAAAGAGGGGCAAAAAATTGTCAAGGGTGAACCTATTGGGTTATCAGGAGATACAGGATTGTCAACCGCCCCACATCTGCATTTTGGTATAAAACCGAATGTTAACGACCCGGATAATGGTTATTTTGGAAAAATAAATCCGCTTCCCTCACTTGGTGTCGATTCAAAGAACGAATCGTATCCGGAGACTGTATCTAGGGACGTTTTAGGTGCGTCAACTGATGGTTCGTACAAAGTGATTAGTTGGAAGGTCAGTGTTAAAAAAGGTGAAAATATAACCCTTGGTTACACATTCAAAGCCCCACCGGTTAGTCCTCAGTTCTATCTTTTAGGTCCCCTTGAATTTGAGGAAGAAAGTAGAGTTGTTTTTAAAGAAGCTCGCCAATGGCAAATAGCAGCGGATGTAGTCAATCCTGATGGGAGGCTTTACTACGGTGATGCAACCAACACCGGTGTTGTTAAATTCCAAACAAATACTTACGACTTTACCTTTAATGGAGAAGTAAGTACTGGGGTTGCAACAACAGCGAGCCATATCGCATACATAGTTGCAAAAGCCAATCCGGCGGGAGATGAAACGATGATGGGGCATCTAAAGGTGGATGGGAGGCTTGATATGATCCGATGCACCGGAGCATGTGATGCCGCAGGGGACTTTGATACAACTAATGACCAGAGTGTAACAAGTAATAACGCAATGTCGTGTGGTACAACCGGTACTGATTGTACAAGAACGTTTGACGTTGTTTACGAATCTTTATCAGGCAGAGCGATGATTGTTTATGCTGGGGATACGGCAGACGGGGGAAGTGTGCCTGACAGCCAAAAGCTTTATTATTGTATTTGGAACGGGACAGCGTGGAGTCCGGTTTCGACCTGTGCTCCAACCAATGGTTCAAACGATATAACTTTGACCTCAAATGGTAGGCCAACTTTTGTCACCCTCAAAAGGCAATCTGGCTCTAACCAAATACTTCTGGGAGTCTCAGTTGATGTAGCTGGCACTCATGAAGCAGAAGCTTTTATTTGGAATGGTAGCTCTTGGGGAAATAGTGTAGTTGCTACCGATACCACAAATCTTACTGCACTGACTCTTGAGGAGGGAAATTCTATTGACGTAGAGTGGGGAGAAACAAGTGGAGATGCATTTATCATTTATGGAACCGCCGCAACAGTAGAGGTCAAATACAAACGGTTTACTGGGGGAAGTTGGGGTAGTGAGGCAGATGCATTTGATAGCGCGGCAGCTGGCGGTGATGCAATAGGTATGAATGCAGATAGAGATCCCGAATCTGACAGAATAGCTGTTGTAACCAATGATGACAATAATGATCTTTCTGCTGCAGTGTGGAAAGCTGATGGTACAACTGCTGGGTGGACTAGCCTTTCAGCCTCAGTGAACGAAGCAACTCTAGAAAATATAGCTCTCGGCCCTCCTTATACTGATATTGTTTGGGAAAATAGTGGTTCTCAGGCTATTATAGTTGCTCGAAACGCAGCAAATTCTGATGGGGCTGAGTATTCAAGAATTTCATGTACAGGTAGCGGGTGTACTGCAACTGGTATAGCCGCAGTAACGAGTGCCTCAGGTGCTGATGATGGGTCATTTGTAAGGCTAGTATCTTCCTCAAATAGCGATGACATAATGTTTTTGATAGGAGATACCGACAGAATTCTTACGGCTCAACACTGGAATGGTAGTGCGTGGGAAGCAGCTGATGCCGGAATTTTAGAGGCGGATGTCTCAGGTGCATCAGGAGGAGATCAGGGTACTTGCGGAGCTACTGTATGTCCAAATAATCTCCCCGCTACCTTTGTATACATTCCATATTCTCCATGGGGGAGGAATTGGAGATGGACGGATGATCTGACTACAAACGATCCAACTACCTGGCTCGCAAATGAGGATGTTGCACCAACAGACTTTAGCCCTAGTGGTGCAACAGTACGTCTGCGCTATAACTTTGCAGAGCTTTCGGGAATGGCAGAGACAAATACAAGAAAAAAGCTTCAATTCGTAGACTCGGTAACATGTTCAGACCCGGATAGCTGCGCAAGCTCAAATTGGACTGATGTAGGAGCTCAGGGAAGCGGTGCAGCGTGGAGGTATGCGGATTGTGACTCGTCAGATGCGACGCAGGACGACGACGACTCTATAGGTTCGCAAAAGTTAACCGGTTCTACCCAGAATGGTACATTCGTTGAGAACGGCACTGCCGCATCGGTTTCTGACCACAATGCCTTGGCGACAATCGAGTACGACTACTGTCTTGAGACAAATGGTGCGACCGGAAGTACTACCTATTATTTCCGAGCATCCGACTTGGAGCAAGGAACTATATATAGAGATCAAAGATCCGGCTCGGGCGCCAACACTTGTGGTCCTTCCTCCAACCAAGCATGCACCTATCCGAGCATCCAAACAGGTGTATCCGGTCCGACACTGGGTCAAACAATGAGGCATGGAAAATGGTTCAGCAACGGGGTAGAACAACCATTCACTTTTTAATGACTAATGATTAATGACTAATGATTGATGATTAAATATGGATAACATACAGAAAAACAAAATAATAACAGTTGAGCAAATTCCCGTATGGATTAAAGCTCATATTTTTGTGCTCGCAATTTACAAAATAACAAACACTTTTCCTAAATCGGAGTTATTTGGATTAATTTCACAAATCAGACGTTCTTCAAGCTCCATTCCGGCCAATATTACAGAAGGTTTTTATAGGAATACGACTAAAGAACTTATTCAGTATCTCTATAATGCACGCGGATCATTAGGTGAGTCCTCATACCACCTCAGGCTTGCTTTGGATCTGGGTTATATCTCAATTCAGGAATACCAGAATTTTAAGGAAGAAATAGACAATATTGGTAAGCAAATCAACGGGTGGATAAAGAGCCTGAAAGGAAAGATTAAATGAATTTTTTAATCATGAATCATCAATCATTAATCATTAAAAGAAAGGGGGTGAATATTTATGGCTGCTAAAGCTGTTAAAAAAGTAAGAAAACAACTAAAGCTTTTCGTGTATTTCTTGTCAGCATCATACGCCAACTAGTTAGGTTATAGGGGGTAGTGAGTAGTGAGTAGATGGGTTTTTTGATTCTTCAACTGATAGACCTCAAAAAACAGCCTTTACTACACTGCCACGAATAGCCGATCTTCTGACTACAACCTACAACCTAATACCTACAACCTAGCCTATGAAGAACTGCCTGGAAATCGAAGAGATTTTAAAAAAAGTCATCGGAGACGGTGTGGTAGGGTTTTTTGAAAGAAACCTGACCACATCCATACAGGAGGTAAGGGTATTTACCCCTGTATATGTAAAACAAACCAAGTCGCAAGATTTTGTTAACTAATTTTTGACAAGAGGTAGAAAGCCTATTATCCGGTTTAGCCCCAGTCTCGCGTAGGCGCAAGTCTAGGCGGGCCGGCTTGCTACTTCTTTCAAGGATAGATCGATCCGATACTTAACTAACTCTCCTATATATTAGGAGAGTATATATATTTTTGTTCTTTAGCCTCCAAAGGTGGTCGTTTTTTCGTAGTTAAAATATTCCATTTGTGCTACGATAATAGGTAAGCTTGCCTATGAAAAAGGAAATATTATTGTGTTTTGTTTTTATTCTGATAAGTACCTCGTTAGTAACATTTAGTCCTGTTTTCGCCTCGATTTCGGAATGTACGACTTCTGTAACCCCCAATACAATGACACAAAGTTCAACTGACAATTTTTATTTTACCGTCCACAATTCTTCCTCATCCAATGTGAGCTGGATTAAAATTACAAGACCCTCGGCCCATTTTGACCTCAGCGGAGCTACAGTAAGCGGCTGGAGTGCTTCAACAACAACCAGCGATGTCACTCTGACCGGTGGAACTCTTGCTGCCAACGGGTCGGTCAACGTAACAGTAAGTGCTTCGTCCGGAAGTACAGAGGTAACGGGTGTAAATTGGACGGTTCAAGCCTCAGATGACAGTGGGGGGGCGAGTCCGACAACATGCACGGGAGGTCTGGAGGCTGAAATTGCGGGGGAGCCATCTGATAATACCGCACCCACCATTTCAAGCGTAACGATTTCTGACATTTCGGATACATCGGTAAAAATTTCATGGACAACTGATGAGAGCTCAGATGCTGAGATTTTCTATAGCGCTGATCAGTCATTTGATCTTTATTCTCAAGATACGACTTTAAGCACTTCTCACAGTATTACGCTGAGTAGTCTTACAGCAAATACTACCTATAATTTTAGGGTCAACAGTACTGATGCGGCTGGAAATACGGGACAATCGTCCGACAGTATATTTACAACTGCCAAAACAGGATCAACAAGTACAACCGTTACCGTGACCGTCACAACGACAAAAACCATCACTCCAACCCCAACCCCCACTCCAATTCCTGACAAAACAGCTCCGACAATTATTGTCAGTACGGATTTTTCAAAACCATTTAATAAGGCTCCAAAGATAAGCGGTCGTGCAACTGATGGCAAAGGTATCTCAAAAGTGGAATACACTATTGATAATGGGGTTAATTGGCAGCCGGTTGACAATGCCAATCTTGGAAAGGCAACGGTTAGCTTCGATTTTACACCTTCATATCTTGATGATGACACATACAAAATTAAAGTAAGGGCCGTGGATAGCTCCGGCAATGTTGGAGTAAGTGGTGTGAGCCTGCTTACCATTGACAGGCTTCCTCCAAATGTTGGTAGTACATTTTTCTCTATTGGTCCACAACCACTGCGTCCATTAAATGATGGTAGGATTTATGGCCTAGAAGGAATGGATCAAAAAATTACTCTTTCTGCTGTTGGTGGGCCTATTAGTATAGATGTTACATCTAGCCCGCTTCGACCTAGCGTTAGCGAGGCGAGCAATAAAATGTTCTCACTCGTTAAAAATATTGATAATGGACTGTGGTCCGGGATATTGAGTTTTGACACTCCGGGTGAATATGAATTAATTGCAAAATCAATCGATGGGGCGGGGGCAAAGACAGAGAGAAATTTAGGAACTATAGTAATTTTGCCACGGGGCAAAATACTTACAAAGGACAGCTCAAATATTAATGCATCAGTTAGTGTATTTTACTTCGACCGCATAACTAAGCAGTTTGTTCTTTGGGATGGAAAGGCGTACGGTCAGATGAATCCGCAGATAACTAAATCGGATGGAAATTATAGTCTCTATCTTCCAGCAGGAAAATATTATATTGAGGTAAAAGCGCCTGGATATAGAAATCTTAAGACTGATATTTTTGAAATTGAGAACAGCTTGCCGGTTACGGCTAGCTTCAGGCTTGAGAAGCGTTTTGCTTTTTTTGATATTACTCAAACATCAGCAGTAGTTGACGTTTCTAAAGTTTACGCGAGTAAAGAAAACCGGAGTTTTCTTATTGGACAACAGTTGCCGGACATAGAACTTTCTGATGCTGACAAAATTGTACAGACATCTTCATTAAGAGGAAAGCGTTTGCTTGTTTCGATATTGAATAGTTGGAATCCGCAGACTTTTGCGCAAATATCTATTCTAAATGGTGTTGCAAAGAAAGGCGAAATAAATATTGTGGCTTTATTTCCTCAAGAAACTGCTTCTCGTATTAACATATTAAGAAAAAGAGGGGAGTATTCTTTCCCGATGTTGGCAGATCAAGACGGGTTACTCATAGAGCCTTTAAATATCCTTCATCTGCCCATGAACTTATATATAAGTAGGAACGGAACTATTGAGAGAATTAATTACGGAATTTTAGGTGAAGAAGAAATAGAAAGAAATCTGCTTGATTAGGTTTTGGTGAGTAGGTTGTAGAATTATCAAAAATATGAATTCATATAAAGAATTAACCGTTTGGCAAAAATCAGTAGAACTTTGTGTTTCCGGTTATAAGATTACAGAAGAATGGCCAAAAGCCGAACAATTTGGGTTAACTTTTCAGGTAAGAAAATGTTTCGTGAGTATTCCTTCAAATATTGCAGAAGGTCAAAGAAGAGGACATAAAGCGGAATACATACAATTCATAAGGATAGCATACGGTTCCGGGGCAGAATTGGAAACTCAATTACTTGTTGCGTTAAAAGTTGGTTACTTGAGTAAAAAAGTGTACGATGAATTGGATGGGCTTTTAGAAGAAGTCATGAAAATGCTGAATCGACTTTTGTCTGTTTTACAGAATACTACTGACTACAACCTAAAACCTAAAACCTAATATGTGGTTTCAATTTTTTCTTATCAATTTGCATTTTGCAATAAATATTACAGCAGCACTTATTTTCTTTGCTGTTTTTTGGTTGTATTTTGATGCGTGGGTTGGGAGAAAAAGATACAGAGAATTTATACGTTTTTCAGGTTTTCTTGCTCTTTCTATCTCCTTTATTCTTAGCGGCCTCTATATTGAATCTTCAGTTCTAAGTGTTCCGATATTCAGCCAAGACTTACATATGGCCTTTCTCATAGCAACAAGACTTATTGGATACATATTTATAATACTTGCACTCTTTATAGACCCTCTTATGCAAAAGCCAAAACACCAAAGTAGTGTGGGGCTAGTATTGCCACTGGGTATAAAGAGTCTTTCAATATCTTTTGTCTCATTCTTATTTCCGGTACTTTCGGCATTGGCGGGTTTTTTGTACCTAAAACGCGCAACCGTAGGGCTGGAAGATCACCTCAAGCCCGTCGCATTCTCATTTTTCTTATTAAGCCTTTCTGAGTTGCTTGCGCTTGGTTATATGCTTCGGGAAAGTCAAAATAGCACACTTTATGCATTTGTTGCTCCTTATTCGATACTCTGGATGATCCAGAGTGGGGTGATACTTCTTGCAGTTATAGTTCTTAGAAAGTGGATATTTTTCTATCTTCTCAAGCGCATTCAATCCCAGCTTTTTATGATTTTTGTGAGTTTTACAGTTGCATTATTTCTTTTAATAACCTTAGTATTTTCAGCTCTGCTTCTGAAAAATATCGAGAGCGAAGCACTTGTCTCGCTTACGACTGACGTTAACGTTTTGGAATATGCAATAAATTCCAAGAAAGCTGAAGTAATATCTGATGCACAGGTAATTGCTCTTAACCCTGAGGTGATTGATGCGATTGATAAGAATAACAAGTCCAAGCTAAAATCTATAGCAATTTCAACTCTCCTTGCGAAAAAACAATCAGTTGTTACTATCCTTTCAGGTGAGGGGGTTGTGCTTGCCCGAGGAGATGATCCGGAAAGAATAGGGGATTCACTTTCAGGGGATGTGCTTGTAAAAAAAGCGGTGGGTGGAGAGGATGCAGTATCTGTTATTACAAAAGACGGAGTATTGGCGCCAACTGTGTCAATAAGATCTGCAGTCCCTGTTAGAAGCGGCAAAGACATCGTTGGAGTAATTATGGTTGGTGCGGATATCGATAATGCTTTTGTTGATGGAGTAAAGGAGACAACAGGGCTCAATGCCTCAATATATGCAGACAACATACGCAGTGCGACTACTTTTATTGCTCCTGACGGAAAGAGCCGTTGGGTAGGGGTGAAAGAAGAGTCTGAGGTAGTTAAAAAACAGGTCATCCTTCAAGGTAAGTTATATGCAGGGTCTCTTAATGTATTAAATGTTGCTTATTTGACAGCAATTCTTCCCTTAAAGGATATAGATAATAATGTGGTGGGTATGCTTTTTGTCGGGCGCGAGCAAGTCAGTCTTTTGCAGGCTGCGGGAAGATCAATAGAGCTGACATTTTTAGTAGCCGTTGTGTTGTTGGTTTTGTCAATAATTCCCGCGTACTTTATCTCAAGATATATCAGTAATCAGTTAAAATAATATGTCAGTTAGACTGAAAATAATTTCGATAACAGTACTCGTAATTTCACTTTTTGGAGCTACGATATATTTTGTTGGCTCAAAGGTACTTATTAAAAATTATTTGGAAATTGAAAAGGAGAGTGTAATAAAAAATTTAGAAAGAGTTAATGATGCAATTGTAAGCATAACTTCTCAGCTTGATGTTAAGATTGCTGATTGGGCAACGTGGGATGATACATACAAATTTGTACGGGACAAAAACAAGGCATATATAAAGTCAAATTTAACAAGCGTTTCTCTCCAAAATCTTAAGATAGACGGAATGTATTTTTATAACACAAAGAGGAAGTTAATTTATAGTAATATATCGGAGAATGAAAGTATTGCTTCAAAAAGCGTAGAAATGTACTTTTCGTCTCATCCTGACATAATTACCCATAATACTCTTGATAGTTCTAAGACAGGTATAATTTCGTTGCCTGAAGGGAATTTATTTATCGCTTCAAAGCCGATTCTGACCAGCGAAGGAGAAGGACCTGTCGGGGGGACTTTGGTATTTATCAAGCAATTCGGCAAAGAAGAAATTAAAAGTCTGAGCAAATTAACTCATATATCCGTAAATATTTTTCCCTACGACTCTTTGTTGCCTGACGATATTATTGCCAAAAAGAACTTGTCACTAACTAACAAATATTTTGTTAATGTACGATCAATTGATGTTATTAACGGATATTCGTATATTTATGATTTAAATGGTAGGCCAATTCTAATATTAGAGACTGATTTCCCGCGTACGATATTTAAACAAGGTCAAAAAACCACCCTAACTTTTATGGCGATTGCGGGAATTTTTAGCACTATTTTTGGAATATTCCTGATATTGTTGATCGAAAAACTTATTATTCTAAGATTTACCAAGCTGGGTAGTCAGGCTAGGGATATTGGAGAGTCACATGATTTATCAAAAAGAATTAGTGTAGATGGAAAAGACGAGATTGCAAAGCTAGGACAATCAATAAATAAAATGCTTGAGGATTTGAAGAATTCTGAGGATGAGAGGGAAAAAGCATTAAGTAAAAATGAAGAGATGGGTAAAAAACTAAAGGAGCATGTGGAAGAACTTGAAAAATTTAATCAGCTTATGGTAGGGCGTGAGCTTAAGATGATAGAGTTGAAGGAGACCCTTCGGCAGGCTTCCTTCAACAATGTTAGGGACAAGCAGAGTGAGAAGCAGAAAGATCAGGCCGTTCGAGGCTCTGATGAGCGTTCAGGCTCCAGAATAGTTGAAAAACCCGAGAAAAAGCATTCAAGAAAGGTGAAAAAATAATTTATGATTGAAAAACTGCCCGTAAAATTTGTAACTTGCAAGAAAATTGCAAAGGATACGTATGAGGTTATATTTGAGTATGACCCAAATCTTTTCTCTTTTGCTGCCGGTCAATACGTCAGGGTAACTGTCCCGCGCTTAAAGTATAAAGATCCTAAAGGCTCTAGTCGTGATTTCTCAATTGTTTCATCCCCCAATACGAAGGGTAATTTTTCAGTCGCATTCCGTAACACCGGCAGTGGATTTAAAAAAACCTTGATTCAGTTAAAAAAGGGTACGACCGTTGAAATTACAGGTCCGCAGGAGATTATTTCATTGAAAAAAACTGAAGGAAAATCGGTAGTTTTTATTGCGGGTGGAATTGGAATCACGCCATTTTTGAGTATGATACGCTTCGCAACAGAGAAAAAACTACCTCAAAAAATCATTCTTATATATGGAAATAGTGAAAGGGAACGCGCGGCGTATCTTGAGGAATTAAAAAATCTTGAAAAACAAAACCCCAATTTTAAGATGGAGGTCTTTTTTGCCCACATTACGAAAGATATTATCCAAAAAAGTGTAAAGGACGCAGTTGATAAATGTTATTGCCTTGCGGGACCCTCGGCAATGACAGGAAGTGTCGCAAAAGAACTAGCCGACATGGGAGTTAAGGGCAACAAAATATGCATAGAGGAATTTTCCGGTTATGAGAACAAAGAGGTGGTTTTGGTGGACTCCATAAGAGAAAAGGCAGAAGCAAGACTTGAAGCGTTGCTTGCGGCGCTTGATAAGTCAGCAATTGTTAGTATGACTGATGTTAATGGGAATATTACGTATGTGAATAGAATATTTGAGCAGATCTCAAAGTATTCGGAAAAAGAGTTGATCGGTCAAAATCATAGAATACTAAAATCCGGATACCATTCGGAAGAGTTCTACAAAGAGATTTGGGATACGATCTCCTCCGGTAAGGTGTGGCACGGACAAATTAAAAATAAGGCAAAAGACGGGAGTTTTTACTGGGTTGAATCATCAATCAGTCCTACATTTGATGAAAAGGGGGAAATCATTGGTTACGTTGCCATCCGATTTCCGATTACAGACCTAAAAAATACTTTCGACAAACTGATGGAATCCGAAATGAGCTTAGATTTAAGGACAAAATTAACTCCGGTTGGGATAATTGAATGGGATAAGGGTTTTAATGTGACACTGTGGAATCCTGCAGCCGAAAAGATTTTCGGATACGCAAATAGTGAAGCTATGGGCAGGCATGCAAATTTTATAATACCCAAAGAGGTAAGACCTCATGTTGATGAGATATGGACCCAGTTGCTTTCGGGAAAAGTTACTTTGTCAACCAACGAGAACATTACAAAAGATGGACGTACGATTATTTGTGAGTGGCACAATGCGCCGCTAACTACGCAAGAGGGGAAAGTATTTGGTGTCGTTTCGATGATATTGGATGTTACCACTCGCATTGAGACCGAAAGAAAATTGGCGGAAAGAGAACAACTATTGAATGACGCCCAAAAACTTGCGGGTCTTGGGATATATAAGACTTATTTTACTAAAGACCGTTGGGAAAGCTCCGAAATTCTTAACCAAATCTTTGGGATAGATAAGAATTTTGTGCGCAGTGTAGAAGGATGGGCTACAATCATTCATCCCGATGACAGAAAAATGATGACTGATTATCTGACAAATGATGTCATTGGTAAAAAGCATGATTTTGACAAAGAATATAGGATTGTACAAAAAAACAGCGGTCAAGAAAGGTGGGTTCATGGATTGGGTAAGATGACATTTGATAAGAAAAATAGGCCTCTTACAATGATTGGGACTATTCAGGATATTACCCAGCGTAAAAATATTGAGGAAGGATCAGTTTTGCAGGCTACGGCACTGCAGGCATCGGCAGATGCTATCGTTATTACGGACAAAAAAGGGACAATAGAGTGGATCAATAATGCTTTTACCAAGCTCACGGGTTACGATTCAAGTGAGGCTATCGGGCATAATATGAGCATTATTAAATCAGGTTTGCAGAAAGATGCTTACTACAAAAAATTCTGGGATGACATTCTTTCCGGAAAGACTATCCGTAAAGAGGTTATAAATCGCCGAAAAGATGGGAATCTCTACAATGAAGAGGAGACAGTCACTCCTGTAAAAGACGAGAATGGTCAAATTATCCACTTTATCTCCATAAAACGTGATATTACCGAAAGAAAAAAATCTGAAGATGCACTTCGTGAAAGCGAGGAAAAATTCAGACAATTTACGGAAAATATAAGTGAAGTATTGTGGATGACTGATCCTGCCAAAAATACGATGCTTTACATAAGTGCTGCTTACGAAAAGATTTGGGGAAGAACTGTTAGTAGTCTTTATAAGCAACCGAAAAATTGGATTGATGCAATTCATCCTGATGACAGACAAAGAGTTCTTAAAGCAGCCATAGAAAAACAAGTAAAAGGGGAGTACAACGAAGAATATAGAATTATTCGTCCCGATGGGAAGCAGCGTATTATTAACGACCGAGCCTTTCCTATAAAAAATAAAGAAGGAAGAGTTTATAGAGTCGTTGGTATTGCGCAAGACATTACGGAGAAAAAAGAAATAGAGCGTGAGATTTATGATAGTGAAGAGCGGTTCCGGCTTGCCTCAAAAGCAATTAATAATATCATTTGGGACTGGGATCTTGTGCAGGACACGATACTATGGAGTGAGGGAATTAATATCCTTTTTGATTATAAAATTGAGAATCTTGCGACCCCATATGAGTGGTGGGTTGACAATATTCATCCTGAAGACAGGGCGCGCATTAGAAAAAGTATAACGGGTGTTGTCGAAGGGGACGGGGATTATTGGAGAGATGAATATAGATTTGTTACCGGAAATGGAACGTATGCTTATATTGAAGATCACGGGTATGTAATGAGGGATAAAAAAAGAAAAGCGTATCGCATGATTGGGGCGATGAGTGATTTGACAGAAAAAAAGGTCGAAGAGGAAAAGATTAGAACAAATGACGAAAGGTTTTATAAGCTTCTTGAGAACAGCCAGGATGTAATTCTTATAAGTGATCCAAAGGGTGGGGTCAGTTATGTTAGTCCTTCTGTCAAGCGTGTTTTGGGATTTACCCCTGAAGAATATAAAGGCATAGTCATGAAGCAGGTGCATCAGGATGATCTTCCTATTGTATACGATGCGGTTAAAAAAGTGATGGACCCTCATTCAAAAGGACCAGTTACGTCAGTCTTTCGGGTAAAAAATAAAAAAGGCGAATGGCGATGGATTGAAAGCATCGCTATTTACGAAAATGATGAAGTGGTTTCCGGGATAGTTTCAAATTGTCATGATATTACTGAATTAAAAAATAATGAAGAAAATGCCGAGGCGCGCGCTTTCGAGCTAGCAAAAACTAATGCTCTTATGGTTGGACGGGAATTGAGGATGATAGAACTTAAAAAAACCATTAAAGAGCTTGAGGAAAAGCTTATGAAGTACAAAAAATGAGCAATATTTATCCTATAGAGCAAGACAAAAAATTATCAAAACAACTCCTGATTTCCGGTGTTGCTGTTGTTATCGTTGAAATATTGGCTACCATCTATTCCTTTCTTGGGCTTTTTGAAATAGTGCCGATTACAGTTCCTATTTTTGCCTTGTTGCTTATTATACTTTTATCTGTAAATTCCATGATGTTTTCTATCGTATGGAAGAAGATGGAGCGGATTGGCGTGCGCACGGCAATTGCTCTTATTATTTGGTTTGGAATGGTTGTGGGGTATTGGATTTTTGCTCCTATATACTATTTAATTTCCATGTATTTTGATGCCGCCCAGTTCAAATGGGTAGTTTTTGCTTTTATCTGGGAAGTGCCTGCGGTTGGAGGAATGTTTATTCTACTTGTTCTCTTTCTGTTCCGTCCTATCTACCGTTTTTTGGCAGGTGAAAAGTCAAAA
Organism: Candidatus Levyibacteriota bacterium; assembly: GCA_030645455.1. GTDB lineage: Bacteria > Patescibacteriota > Microgenomatia > Levybacterales > GWA1-39-11 > JAUSNA01. Next base: position 39,276 of record JAUSNA010000023.1, read on the forward strand.
GAAAGTGTTGCTTATATTTATAAGCGTCTCAATTTATTTCCGATTTTGGTTGGACTACTTTTAGTCGTAATTGTAACGTTCGGGTACATAATTGGAACCATGCAGCAAAAGTACTTTGCTAACATGCCCCCTCTTGAACAATGGAAAAATGTAATAAGCGGCGGAACAACTGCGCTTCTTGTGGGGGTATTTTTGTCACTTTTTATTGATTCATATTTCAATAGGCTCCGGTTTTATTTGAATAAGAACTATGATGCCAGCACAAAGCATCTCAAAAGATTTAGCACAAAAATTATTATTTCTACCATGGTCATCATCATTGCCGGTATGAGTATGAGTACGATGATAAGTTTTAAGTCCGCCCAAAATATAGCTCTTAAGATGGCTGTCGAGCAAACAAATGACGACTTGGATAAATTTACCTCATCCGAGTGGTTGCTGATGAGTAGGAAGGACAAGGATGAAGAATTACATCACATAAAAAAAGGGCAGAACGGAATTGTATTTATAGCAAGCGAAGAAAATTTAAGTAGACTTCCCGTGCTGGATCAAACGAGAGATTATATCAGGAATAATCATTCGGGTGTTGTTGATGATTACCAATTTAACGTAAAGAGAATTATTTTTAAAGTAAATCCTATTTCCGGTGAGAAGATAGTATCTGTAATTTATGTTATGGATTCATATGACAAGATAAGTGCTGAAGCTATTCTTGCTTTTTTTGGATGGCTTTTTATTCTTGTTACGACCGGAATGCTTATTATTTTCTTCAAAAGTGCTATTGCAAAACCTATTATATTAATTCAAAAGAAAATTAGTCAAGAATCATCTGACGATTCCCAGAGTCCGGATATTGCGACCGGAGACGAATTTGAAGAGCTTTCTGATGCAATTATTCACTATAAATCACAACTTCAAAAGGCAAATGCCAATTTAGAATCCAAAGTTGAGGAGCAGACGGGCGAATTATCAAGACAGATTTTGGAAATTGAAGAGAAAAATTCATTCTTGGAAGATACAAAGCGCGCCGTAATGAACATATTAGAGGATGCCCAAATAACCGAAGTTGATCTCAAAAAAAATAATGAAGAGTTGGCTAAATTCCAGCTGGCAGCAGAAAACGCATATGATCATATCATCATAACTGATCAAATTGGGAAAATTATTTATGCCAACAAAGCTGTAGCAAAAACAACAGGCTACACAAGGGAAGAAGTAGTGGGTAAAACACCTGCCTTGTGGAGTGGAAAAATGCCAAAAGAATTCTATAAAAAGATGTGGGAGACGATAAAGAACAAGAAGGAAACATTTGCAGGAGAAGTTAAAAATAGAAGAAAAAGTGGAGAGGAATACACTGCAGAAGTAAGTATTTCTCCAATACTAGATGAAAAAAAAGGTGTGAAGTTTTATATAGGGATTGAAAGAGACGTTACCAAGGAAAGAGAGCTTACGGAGGAATTAAGGCAAGAAAAAGAAAACGTCGAGAAAAAAGTTGAAGAAAGGACACGTGAGCTGACAGAGGAAAAAGCCAAGCTTCAGGCTTCAATAAATAGTTTGCCGATAGGTTTTGTCATGACAGATGTAGAGCAAAATGTAATTCTAATGAATGGAATTGCAAAATCCATCCTTTGCCCTAATTCAGGTCTCACTATAGGAATTACGCAAAAAAATCACGAGCATAAAGAGTGTGACCTTGATGAGATAGAGTTAAGGTTGAAGGAAAGCTTTGATATTAAGAGTGCAATTGACAAGGTCATCACAAATGGCAAACCATTTGAAGTAAAAGAGATTCTTCTAGATGATGTCTTTCTGCACGTCTTTATAACTCCAATAGTAATTGTAAAAGAGAAGAACCTTTCCGTCATCGGATGTGTTGTATTGGTTGAAAACGTAACGGAGGAAAAAGTCATTGAACGCAGTAAGGATGAATTTTTCTCCATCGCCTCACACGAATTGCGTACACCATTGACTTCAATCAGGGGAAATATATCGCTTATCCAGGAGTACTACTCAGAACAAGTGAAAGATAAGGAATTTAAAGAAATGCTTGAGGATATTCACATTTCAACCGTGCGTCTGATAGATGTTGTTAACGACTTTTTAAATGTTTCGCGCTTAGAGCAGAAAAGAATGGTCTTTGCAAAAGTTGCATTTGACGTCTCTTTAGCACTTGAGGCTGCGATAAAAGAAACAGAAGGTGTGGCCACTGAAAAAAAGCTTTTTGTCAAACTTAAAAAGCCCGCAGCAAAAATAGAGGTTATAGGAGACGTAGATAAAGTCAAGGAAGTAGTTATCAATTTGATTGGCAATGCTTTGAAATTTACAAAAAAGGGCGGAGTGACAATTGAGTTTGGGACTAAAGACGGATTTGTGGAAGTTATGGTTACCGATACCGGGCGTGGAATTGCAAAATCCCAGCAGGGTCTTCTATTCCATAAATTCACACAAGCTGAGAATAACCCATTAACAAGGGATACAACTCAAGGAACGGGATTGGGGCTATACATTTCAAGAATGATGATTGAAGGAATGGGAGGAGAGATGGTGTTGAAATCCTCAGAAGTCTCTCATGGATCCACATTTTCTTTTACCTTACCCCTTGCAACAAAAGGGGAGTCGAAAAAGAATATGGGGACTAGGTAGTGCTCCTGATTTAGGTGAAAGGTAGTCTTGAAAATTCTAATTTGTTCCAAGTGCATTTCGGTCATAAGACTAATATTTAATAATTATTTAATAATTGTGCTCTAATCTAAATATACATTCTATGAAGCTACTTCTAATCGAGGACGATTTTGAAATTGCAATAACTTTAAAAGAAGAATTGGAAAAAAATTATATTGTCAAAATAAGCGCCACAGGAGAAGATGGGGAGTATCAAGCCGAAATTAACGATTATGACCTCATTTTATTGGATTTGGGATTGCCTGATAAAGACGGATTAGAAGTATGCAGGAACATTAGGAAAAGTGGAGTTAGAGCGCCAATTCTTGTTTTGACCGGGCAAGCAGATTTAAAAATGAAAGTCAGTCTTTTGGATGCGGGAGCCGATGACTATCTAACAAAGCCATTTAAGCTGGAAGAATTAATGGCAAGAGTTAGAGCACTTTTGAGAAGACCAAAAGAAACGCTACTTTCCAATACACTTTCAACAAGTGATCTAACTCTTGATCTTGATAAGAAAACTGCCAAACGCGAAACTCAGTTAATTGCGCTTCGAAAGAAAGAGTTTTACCTTTTGGAATATTTAGTACGAAATGCCGGAAATGTTGTAAGCAGGGGTATGATTTTGGATAACGTGTGGGATAACGATTGTGATTCATTAACCAATATTGTAGATGTTCATATAAATTATTTACGGGATAGAATCGACAAGCCATATGACAAAAAGCTTATAAAAACAGTGCACGGATTAGGATATAAAATCGAAGCATAAAATATCATTATGTAAGAAAAGGAGGTGAATACTATGAAAAACATTGCTACACAACTATTAATAAACAAATCATCTAGAAGTGAGAAAGCATTGCAAAATGTAGTCCTTGCGACAGCTGATTCCATGCTTGCATGGGGAAGCGAAGACTAATAGATAGTCTGTA
>JAUSNA010000032.1 GCA_030645455.1 Candidatus Levyibacteriota bacterium
CATCTAGTATTATGTCCCCCTGAGCCGTGTAAAACCCATCAAAAGTAAATGCTCCACCTGTCACATACGCAGTGTCTGGATTTGGCTGTCCGATTGTTTTTGCAAATGTAATATCGTTTTTTGCTGCAATTATCAAAAGCCCTTGATTGAGTGGAATTGATATTGATGCGTCGTTTATTGTAACGTCACCATTCACCAACATAACTACTCTCTTTCCATTTGTATGGGTGTAATTATTAATAGTAAGATCGCCGTTTCTTTCAAATACTCCGGCGTTATCATTTACATATGACTCACTTTTATCCAAATCGCTTTGCGTAAATGTATCGGAATCAAGTTGTGTTACTGTTACTCCGTCTTGACGGGCTTTTGCTTTATAAAAATCGTAAGACATGCCGCCATTTCGGTTCTCGGTGTTAGCATTATAGGAATATTCATTGTCAATTACCCAATTTCTAGTAGAAGCACTTCCAAAACCAAGTTGAGCAGTGTTTTTTGAAGAATAAAATATTCCGGGATAGGTAGCATGTACCGAACCATACTGATTGAGCGGAATAGGATTGTTGAGATTGTTGAATCTCGCGTCTCCGGTGTCAGTCTGGAACCAAGGGTCTATTTGTGCTATGCAGAAATTTGCTGTTTGGTTAGCTGATATTCCTGTAAAGGAAATTCCGTTGACCCCCGAATCAACCCCACCGCTCCTATCCATGAGCGTATACCCTGACGGAACGCTTAATGTCACGATATAATCGCTTGACGGCAAACATGCAAATACTGTCGAACCGGTTGAGGTACTCTGGGTAAGTCCACTTGGAGGGAGATTGCCGCCAGTTACATTAACTCCGACAGAGCTACCTGTGTATTCTGTTCCACTTAATGAGGTACAGGCTGATCCATCCGCCACAGAACGGATATTTGTTGTAATTGAGTAGGTTGAAGCAACTGTTATATTCGTATTATATGTTGTTGTGCCCCCTGGCCCACTCATTTCTATTGAAACGGGGCATACGAGAGGCGAAGTCGGACATGCAGGGGCAACGTAACTAACTGTGGAAGAGGTTGATGTGTTGGTGGGGGTTCCAGTTCCTCCGTCATTACATGAATCCACTCCCGGATCCTCATCATCATCAGTCGGGTTATATGGTTTTGTCGGATCTCCTCCAGTATGACAATCCGGATCCGCACTGTCTGTCAAGCCATCAGCATCGTTATTTAATCCATCGCTACATTCCGGATTAGTACTCACAGGCGGATCCCAGTCGACAGTCGGCGGATCCTCAATTCCCGTACATGATGTTACCGATGCGGTCGTTGAGCTTCCAGGATCAAGTGTTGAATCGAGAACAGAAATTTCTCCGGGGCAAGCAGGTGGTGGAGTGAGTTGTATGCCAAAATCAATGCTGTTTGCATCGGGACCCACTGTCACCGAGCGAGGATTTGTGGTTGTAGCTACATATCCAACCGGCACTGTGAGTGTCACGTTATTTGTACCTGCTGTCAGACCTCCGCGTGAATAATTTCCTAAAGCATTAGTTGAAGTATTTACCCCCCAGACATTTACAGTTGCACCACTATAATTGCCTTCCCCTGCGTCTTTAAATCCATCTCCATCGGTATCTATATAAACATTCCCTGAAATTGTATATAAGATAGGCTGAATTCCAAAGTTAATAACCTGATCCGGTCCAACGGTAACTACGCGAGGATTTGCGGTTGTCGCTACATACCCAACCGGCACAGTAAGTGTTACGTTATTTGTGCCCGCAGTTAAGTTAGCCTGGGAGTAATTGCCGGAACCATCAGTTGTGTTGATATTGCCCCAAACATTTACAGTTGCACCACTAGCATAGTTACTCTCACCCGCATCTTTGAACCCATCCCCATCGGTATCTATAAAGACATTTCCTGAAATTGTATATGTTAAATTGCATAGCCCTGTACCTGCATTGCATCCTGCCCCACCGCAAGCCGTACAACCACCGCACCACATACAAGAACTTCCTCCCGAGCAATACATGTCTCCACAATACTGCGCATAAGATGAATTTACAGATAATTGATTAAAACCCGCAAAACAAACAAGAAAAAACAGAAGAATTACAATCTTTCTCATAATGCCTAATTTAATAGTATGCAAGTAGGCTGAGCTTGTCAACAAAATTGTAACCTTCACTTTTCAATTGTAAATATAATTGAGAACTATCTTTTTGCCCTGCCTCTACCAACTTACAATCATCAGATTCTACCGAAAAATCTCTTATTCTTAATTCATAATTCATGATTCGTGTTATCATATTCTCATGCACCGCCTCCTTCACATCTTCAAATTCAGGCTATTTAGAATAGTTTTTATCGTACTTATCATCACTGGTGGAGTACTTTTTTATCAGTATAGACAAAACTCCGACGATCCTACATGTCGCGACTGTAATCTTATTCTTATCTCAGTCGACACCCTCCGCCCCGACCATATGGGAGTATATGGGTATGATAAGAACACCACCCCCAACATCGACAAATGGGCAAAAAATGCAACTGTATTTACAAACATGAGAACCGTTGTCCCTGCAACCCTCCCCTCTTTTGTTGCTCTCATGACAGGAAAAAATTCCTTTGAAACAAAAATATACAATAATTATGGAATTGTTATTAATGGAAAATCGATAGACGGTGGAAAACCAATTGACTCAAATATTCAAACACTAGGTGAAATTTTGAAAATAAATGGCTATACAACTGCTGCCTTCCTTACAAATTTAGCATTAGATCCAAAATTAACTAATATTGGCAAAGGATTTAGCCAGTTTGAATTTCTGAAAGAAGATCCTTATGCAGAAAAGTTGGATAAAAGTTTATATACTAACTTCATACGCAGATCTATTCCCTGGCTTGAGCAAAATAAAAATAAAAAATTCTTTTTATGGGTACATCTAATAGGGCCACATGCTCCCTACTCTCCACCAATTGATATAGCATGCAATTTTGAACCAAGCTCTTGTTCAGAGATCTCTCGCAGAGGTATGAAAAGTCTAGAAATGGAACGAAAAAGTCTGGAATCATGTCAAAAAAACGAGATAGATCAAGAAAAATTGAATCTATTTCAAGCCATTTATGATGGGGAGATAGTACTTGATGACCGGCTTTTTGGAGAAATTTCTAGAAAAATAAATTCACTTGGGCTACACAAAAAAACAATAGTAATTTTTTACGGAGATCACGGTGAAGGCTTTGACCACAATTATTACTTTATTCATTCACATGTGCTTTATGATTCAGCAATTAAAATTCCGCTTATTGCAACCTTCCCTGATGGGAACCGATGGACTAACGACAAGCTTATTGATAATACAGAAATATTTCCTTCCCTTTTGGAGGTGTTAGGCCTAAATAATAATTCTGACCAACAGAACATATTCTCTAAAAAAACCCCAATAAATAAGCCAGAAGCAAAATATATCATTTCTACAAATGTTAATTTATCCAAATACTCAATACAGGATTCAAATTACAAATACATTTATTCTATTAAAGGAAAGGCTTGTCTAAATAATGGTAAATCAGATGAATTATACGACTTACTAAAAGACCCCGAAGAACTGAACAATATAATGTTCCAAAATCCAGATGAAGCAAAAATACTTAAAAATCAGTTATTTGCTTATCTACAGAAGTACAAACTCCCAGAAGCTCTTGATAATAATTATAACGCAACTGAAAAAGGGGAACAAAAAATAATAATTGAGAAACTAAAGAGTATGGGATATTAAAAAAACATTTTCAATCAATAATGATATTATATTCAGAGTGAAAAAAATTCTCCACCTCTTCAGATTCAGGCTGTTTAGGATAGTTTTTGTCGCACTTGTCATCACTGGAGGAATACTTTTTTATCAGTATAGGCAAGATACTGAAAATCCTTCATGTCATGATTGCAACCTCATTTTAATTTCTGTAGACACCCTTCGCGCAGACCATATGGGAGTATATGGCTATGACAAAAATACCACACCCAACATCGACAAATGGGCAAAGGGGGCAATGGTATTTGATAAGGCGTATACAATATTTCCTCTTACCTTTCAGTCATTTTACACTCTTTTTGAAGGTAGAAATTCGGTTTTAAAGGAAAAAAAGCTTCAGGACAGTACTTCAGTTACAAAAATACCTAACCCAAAAAATATAACACTACCCCAAATTTTAAAGAAGGAGGGTTTTAGAACAGCCGCATTCACAACTAACCCCGTGATCGGCGTGCTATCAAAAAATGTATTTAGAAAAGGGTTTGATAATTTCTTTTATTATGATGAAACTCAATTATCCAAAACTATGGGAAAAGAAAATGCCGGAAAGTTGTTTATACCTATATTTAAAGAAGATTTTGCAAACGGAGAAAAGGTCTCAAATGATTCCATAAATTGGTTAAAGGAAAATGCAAATAAGGGTAGATTCTTTCTCTGGACCCATTACAGTAATCCACATGAACCCTATATGCCTCCTATAGAAAATGTATGTAGTCTTTACAAAGATCGATGCCCAACCATTACTCCAGATGTATCAGTAGCAAACTCCATTCCAAGATGCATTACTCCTACTAGGATATCTTCTCAAGAAATAAATGAATTAAAAAAACTATATGATGGAGAAATACTTTCAGTCGATGAACAAATAGGACGTTTTTTGGATTATATAAAAAAAAGTAATCTTGATAAAAATACTGTTGTTATATTTTATTCTGACCATGGGGAGAGCTTTGAACATAATATTTTGAGTCATGGGTATTCGCTTTATGAACCCGATGTTCATATTCCGATGATTATTTCATCTCCTAAAATAAAAGCGCAAAAAAACGCTCAGCTAATTGATAACTCTGATATTCTCCCATCCCTGCTAACGATTTTGAACGTGAATTATAATGAACAAGAATTGACAGGTAAAAGTTTTTTTACTTCCAAAAGCAAGATAAAAAAAACAAATAAAGATGTTTTTTTTATGACACTTCTTGATTGGACTGGAAAATATGGAGTGACTAATGGAGAATATAAATATATATACTCCAATAATAACGTCTGTTTAAGTGAGGGGAAAAAAGAAGAATTATATATGATTTCATCTCATGTTGACAATAAAGAGCTAAACAATATAACGGATAAAGAACAGCAAATATACTCTAATTTGAAATCAAAACTATTTGGCTTCTTTGAACTCAAAAAAGAAGTTAAATCTGCCCCTAATCAAGAGGTACTAAAAAGTTTGGGGTATTAAATTTCTTCTCAGAAACTAAATGGATGCTTTCTTAAGAACATCTAGCATCGCATCGTAGGCCGGTTTTGGTTGAAAATTATCATCAAATGGTGTTGGATCATTGTCAGGTGATGCACCTGGAATTTCCCTTGACTTATCCCACGTTGCCAGCCTGTCAACTACTTGGAATACGATAAAATCTTTACATACTCCTGACTCAATGGCAGCACTTAACATACTTCTATATACATCTGCCTGCTTTGCAAACCGCTCTTCTTGTGTTCCTTTCAGATCTTTCAAATTAACCCCAAATTCAGTCACTATAACTGGTAACCCATAACCTTGCATTGCTTCTATCACACTTTCCTTTGTAGGGGTTTGTGCATACGGAATAATCATTTCTAGCCCCACCATATCAATTAATCCTTCAGATTTTAATCTATCAACTATTTTTCTAGTATGTTCTACTCGTGAGGATCTAGGACCTGAAGCAGTATGGTTATCGAAGTCGTTATACACAAGCTTTGCTTTAGCGTCTACTTTTCTTGCTGTTTCAAAAGCTCTCACAATATAATCATCACCAATTACTCTTCTGAATACATCTCCAGAGGTGTACGCTTCATTAACTACTTTGTATGTACCAATTTTCCCCTTTCCTCTCTCCATCACATCTTTAATCCTTCCGTTCATAAGATCAAGTAGCTCGTCTCTTGAGAAATTTCCTTGCTTAATCCATTGTGGTACAGCATCTCCATATATGAGTGGCCCTGAAAATGTCTCCATGTCGCTTTGCAACGCTAAATTCAAATCACCTTGAAGAGGACTGTAATTTATACTACCACGTTGGGGTTCCATGAAATTCCACCCTGTAAATACATATCCTAAATTGAATTCCTTTTTTTGAATTTCAGTCACTTTGCGATAATCTTCCGGAGAGCCATATCCTCCCACCATAACTCCTATTTTCATTCCTATCTTGTCAGCAGCTTCACGCAGAGTTTTTGGTTCTTTTTCAGGAGTTGCAACAACCTCTTGCGTTGCGGTGGGTGAAGGTTTTACTGTTTCCACAGGTGGTTGGGTTACCTGTGCGGTTGGTGTTTCACCTGTTTTAATAGGCTGGCTGCTTAAATCACCATCTCCACCACTGCCAGATCCGTCTCCGTCGCTTGAAAGACCAGGAATGATAATTCTTCCAAGGGCAGCAGCTCCTGCTGCGGCTGCGGCTCCCAACCCTATTTTTAAAAATCCTCTTCGATTCAAACTATGGGGATGTGCTTCTATGGAAGGGGTTGGTTTTGGAATAGTCGTGGACTCAAGTATTCCTACCTCTGATTCAGGAAGTTGTATTGTATTTGTAGAATCTGGAGTTAGACCACGTTGCGCTTCTCCACCTGGAAAAAGTCTTCCTCCGAGATCTGCTTCATTAGTTGCCATAATAGTATACTATAAGCCTCAATTGGATTATCTCATCTAGCTCATTCTGTGTCAAGAGACTATCTGAATTCATATATAACTTGTACAAAACTTCCCTCTTTTGTTATTATAAGCCAATGAAAATCCTCCTGGTTCATAACTTTTATCAATATAGGGGTGGTGAAGATACCTATTTTCTAGCCTTAAAAAGTTTACTCGAAAGTCATAAACATACCGTAATAACCTTCAGTAAAGATAGTAGGGATATAAAAGATAATATTACGAGCAAAATAAATCTCGTTATTGGACTTTTCTATAACAAAAAGGTAAAAAAAGAATTCAGCGAAATTCTTAAAAGAGAAAAGCCTGATATTGTTCATTCTAACAATTTATATCCATTAATTGGTTTAAGTATTTATAAATTGTCAAAAGATCTTAATATACCTGTCATACAAACAATTCATAATTACCGTATGATTTGTCCTGGGGGATATTTATTTAATGATGAAGGAAAGCCATGCATTCATGCTTCACATGGATTTTCATTGAGAAAAATTTTTCAAAATTGTTATCGTGGCTCGTACATCGATTCGACAATACTGTACTTATCACAAAACTACTACAAATTATTAGGTACATATTCATTTGTAGACTACTTCCTTTTTCCATCTCAATTTATACTCAATACGCATAAAAATTATATTAATATATCACTCAAAAAAGCACGAGTTTTACCCTACTTTACACAGTGCAAAAAAATGACTAAATTTACAAAGGGTAATGACTTTTTTTTATTTGTCGGTCTCTTCTCCCACAAAAAGGGTGTCATTGAACTTTTAAAAACTTTTACTACACTTCCTGAATGTAAGCTGATTGTAATAGGAGATGGACCTTTAAAAAGCGATGTTCTAAAGTTTAAAAAGTTCAAGAATATAATTATTGCTGGAAAAAAAAGCAAGAGAGAAGTTGGTAAATACATGAAAGAGGCACTCTGCACTATAATCCCTTCTAAATGGTATGAGGTTGGACCTATGGTTATGTATGAATCCCTTGCTTATAATACTCCAGTAATTGTACCTCGTATTGGAGTCTTCAAAGAAGTGGTTAGCGAAGGCCAAAATGGATTCTTTTTTAAATTCAACGATTTTTCAAATTTGAGACGAAAAATAAAAATGGTATTAGAACAGAAAAATGAATTATTTAAAAATGTACCTAATGAATCGTTATTAGAACATAAAAATACCGAAGCTGAATATTATCGAACCCTAATTTCCATTTACAAGAAGGCTCTTGAAGAACATTTTTTGCAACTTGAACTCAAGTAAAATAATAAACTTAATAAGATAATATATAAAGAGAATTCCGACATAATAGATTTTCCTATATATTTTTTCGTTTGAACTAAAGATTGCATGCAACTTCCAAGAAAAAATTGAATAATTTGAACTAAAATTAACATATTTAAGCTTAAGAAAAAGGTCATTTTTCTGCCTCTTATAATATTCAAATATATTATACTTATGGGAATGTATTACTTTGCATCGTGAATCGTAAATTTTTACTAATTTCTGTTCTATGATCTCCTTTCCCATTATTAAATCTTCACCGTACACGACAAGAGAAAATGGATTTTTGTTTAAGAATGACTTTTTATAACATGCAAACGGATTGAATAATCCGTACCACGCAAGCATAGTATCTGCACTAAACTTCACAAAAGGTAAGTCAATATCTTGAATAACTAAACCCCTAGATGCATATTTTTCAAGTTCGTTAAAAATTTTTGCTTGTTCAATTTTTTGAATAAATGGAGTATCCAAATGGGGAACTTGCTTTCCAAATACAGCCACCACTCTCTTACTTATTGAAAAATCTTCTAGAAAATACTTAAAAAAATCAGACTTAGCAGTTGGTACCGCATCTTGTGAAAAAAAACAAACATATTTTCCTTTGGCCATCTTTACCCCTAGATTCCTCGTCCCTCCATGATTGAAATCTTTCTTCTTTATTTTTACGAACTTTATAAAAGGCGTTTTCCTCTGATAACTTTCAACAATTTGAGACGTATTGTCTGTTGAGGAAGAGTCAATAATAATTATCTCAATGCTATAATGAGTCGTACCAAGTATGCATAACCTATTTAATAGTTTGCCAATCGTTTTTTCACCGTTATAGGTTGGTATAATTACTGAAAAAAGCACACCCATATTATGTATTCATCTACATTTCGCTCAATTCTTTTCTTTAGCTCATTACTTTTGCTAAGACTCCCCCCCTTCTACCCACTATTTACAGGTAGTCCTTTACTGAATTCACATAGTATAGCAGCCTATCTCCTCTTACCTCTCTTGCCACTTTTATTACACATAGAAAAAGTGATAGGACGAAAATTAGTATTTCTTCTTTTATTCTTTCTTGTCTCTCAGACGCTAAGCGTTATCAACGCTGTAAATATTAACAGTTTTTTATTAGTTTACAAGAATATTATCGAATCTTTACTAATATTTTGTGCTGGAGTTGCAATTCTTAATAGTGATAGAAGAAAGGTAATTTTTGTAAGAATTGTTGTAGCTACAATTGTTATTAACCTCATTTATCAATTGTTGCTATTTGTAGTCCCTACATTTTTCATGCAACAATTTCAATTAATTATGTATGAAAAGTACTGGGAAGTGCTTGCACTCAATGCGGATCGTGGACGCTTTTTTGTAGATAATTACGATCCGGCTCTTATTCCCTTTGTTCTTTACCTACTATATAAGGTCGAAGGTAAATTCTATAAATTGACATTTGTATTCGTAGCTCTTATGGAACTGCTTGTTGCGATACTTTCTGGATTTAGAACACATTTTCTTGTATATATAATAGCCTTCTTTGGTGGGGTGGTTTCGATTTCCTCTCAAAAAAAACTCTTTTTTGGAGCTATACTCTCGTTAGTAATTTTTTCGGGAGTAATTTTTAAAACTCAGAATATTGACTACAGAAACTCATTAGATAGACTCATAATGCCTGCGAGTGAAGATTATAGCTCTATCAACAGTAGGATTGAATTTTGGCGGCAATCCTTGGAAATGGGGCTCTCCTCCCCCTGGTTCGGAGTTGGCCTAGGAAATTATTTTGACAATTTCCAAAACAAAGAACTATTGAAGTTATCTTATTTTGATTGGAAAAATGAATTCGAACTTGTAACCATTAATCACCCACACAATATCTTTTTTTCAACTTTTGCAGAAACAGGACTCGTAGGACTCGTTGCATTCTCGTTGTTGCATTTATATTTTGCAGCCTCCGATTATTCATATTTCAAAAAAAGAGGCGCTTTATTTAGAACGGGAGTTATTTCTTTTTGGGGATTGTTTATGTTTTCACTTCTTATACCAGCTAATACAATTCAATTTCTGTCAATTTATTGGGCAATAAGAGCGATTTTAGTAAATAACAAAATTCGGATTCAAAAGAAATGAATAACGCCGACAAATATTTGATAATTAACGATTATGTTACTGCATGTGACTATAGATTTTTGCTTGAAAAAATTAACAACTCAATAATCAAAAAGAAAATACTTTCGATTGCCCCAATTACCACTCATACATTAGTACATTCTACACAGAAAGGCAGACTTAGGAATGCACTTAAATCCTTCACTTTTTTGGTACCTGACAGCCAGTGGGTAAAAAGATCGATTTACTTTCTTTACGGAAAGAGAATAAAAAAAAGAATATATGGACCCGAATTAATGGTCAAAGTCTGTGAATTTGCCGAGCGTAAAGGACATCGCATTTTCTTGTATGGCACTACATATAACACACTTTCCCAATTAAATTCAGCGTTGGAAAAAAAATTTCCAAGGCTAAAAATTGGCGGTTTTTTGGCATCAAAGTTTTCCCAATTAACAATGGTAGAAAAAGCTGAGCTGATTGAAGCAATAAAAAAAAGCAATGCCAGTATTTTATTTATTGCGCTTGGCGAACCATTGCAGGAAATATTTACATATGATCTAATATATAAAAAACCCGCACTTAAAATTCCTATAACAGTTGTTACCGTAGGTGCAGCCTTTGATTTTATTTCCGGAGTCAAACCTCAAGCACCTATATGGGTACAGAATTTAGGATTTGAATGGTTATTTCGCTTGCTAACTGAACCCAGAAGGTTATCTAAAAGATATTTAATTTATGGACCATTATTTATTCTGCTTATCCTAAAACAAAAAGGCGAAATATTACTCAATTCTACTTACAATATAGTTGTCAAAAACAAAATTAGGAGTTGAAATATTTATAGCTCTTCCGGAAATAATTGGCTGGTCTTCACCCAAAATCCACTGACCATTCACCTGCTTCATCTTCACTTTCGCCTTTACAGTAATATATTTACTCGGCTCAGAAATACTAGGAGTATTATTCCCGTACGCATCCCATGTCAGATTTGTCAGTTCAATTCCACTTTTGTCTATTACTTCAAAGATTTTTTCTTCACCATTAAAATAGCTATCTCCAATTTTTATTGCTTCTAACTCCCATGGAAAGGCACCTCTTTTACTTAGATAAATTGTCCGTTCTACAAGTTTTTCTTCGAATTGTTTTTCACTGAGTGATATAACTGTTCCCGTAATGTTTATTTTGGGAAACTGCACTTCGATTGGTGAACCAACTGCTAATACTGCTCTATTGAAGGTATATTCTCCAGTCTTTTTATTTCTCCCTACTTTAAGGTAAATATTCAGATAAACATCATACTGATCAGTTCCATACCACTGGTAGTATTTCTTGAATAAAATTTTCGCTTCAGGTTTTCCCAAAATATCTAATGAGACATCACCTTTATTTACAGAATCCACATACCATGTAGCAGGCTTTGCGGTTGTTGCCCACCAGAGGCCTTGGCCAACTTTTACTTTTACATATATATAAGTAGGCTTTGAGAGATACGATCTTGCAACCACTACTACTCCGACGAATAGTATGCATGCAATAAAAATCGTAATTATATAATTCTTACGGAAAAACCCGACGCTTCGCTTAATTTTCAATTTCCAATTTACAGTTTTCATTGAATGATTATTTTTTAATGATTTATTCGCCATTTGCCCTTTCTTAAAATTCATCCTCGTTATAGTACAACAATTTTTTAAAAAGTGCCATTCTCGCAAACAGAAAAATACTTATTTCGTCATTGATTGCGTGAACTTGAGATTTTGTTTGGCATTCTGCGTGTAGCGTATGAAAAATGAATGAACAAACGTTAAGAAAGAAAAAAGTCGAATACGCACCGCTTGCATATGAGATGCTTTTTTCTTTTAGTTTGTGAGTGAATTTTGAATACTCGGAGCGCGGCATGGCAGAGCTTTTTGGTACTTTTTGCGGTAAAAAGTACAGAAACCAATACTGACAGAGTCTTTGCCTCTTTCTTCGGCAAGAAAGAGGAGAAAACAAACAGCATGGCAGAGCTTTTTGGTACTTTTTGCGGTAAAAAGCATCAATATTACCTGAGACTGGAGAGCAATTTATATGGAAACTGAAGATTCAATAATCTTTGTCTTTCTCGTCACCTACAGCCAACTCTATAAATAACAACTCAATAATCTGACAGTTTTAAACATCTGATAATTCCTATTCATTAATCTATAATCTATAATCAGAAATCAACCAGTTCACATATGCAGCGCATTTTAGGATTTCTTCTTTTTACCCTCACTCTACCCCTATACCCCTTACTTTTTATTGTGATAAAACTCACGTCTTCCGGTCCCTTTATTTTCAAGCAAAAGAGAATGGGTAAAAACAAAAAAATCTTTACTATGTATAAATTCCGCACCATGGTTGAAAATGCAGAGCAACTTAAAACTAAATACCTAAAACTAAACGAAGCCGATGGTCCGGTTTTCAAAATCCATAACGACCCAAGATATACAAAAATAGGAAAAATTCTAACAAAAACAGCTATTGATGAGCTACCTCAGCTTGTAAATATAATAAAAGGTGAAATGGCCTTCGTCGGCCCCAGACCTCTTCCTGTTGCTGAAGCACGTCAAGTGCCTGCAAAATATGGTCTTCGATTCGAAGTCTTACCAGGTCTCACCTCTACATGGGTGATAAAAGGCGGACACACATTAACTTTTGATCAATGGATGAAGCTGGATTGTGAATATGTAAAAACTAGAAATACAAAAGACGACCTGATTATCACTTTAAAAACAATAATCCTCCTCACAAATCATTAACCAAACGCTAAATCCCCATGCAATATTTTTTTGTACTTAATACTTAATACGTGATACTTAATACTCTACCTATGCTACGATAAAAACATGCAAATAATTCTGCCTATTTTACTCTTTTTTCTACTAGTACTTGAAGGCCTTGGGGTAAAGTTTGGACGCGAAGCAACTCTTTTTCTTATCATTTTCCTATTTCCAATTTTGTTTGTTCATATGTTTTTTCATAAAAAGAGCATTGTCTTTCCGAAAATGATAAGCGTTTTCTTCCTTCTCTTCATTGTTTCTACACTTATTTCGACAGTTATATCAGTAAATGTTACCCAATCCATTCAGTATTTACTTCTTACCATATCCCTGTTTTTGGTGTTTTTACTTTCCTATAATTATAAAGGTGAACTCAAAAAACCCATCACTATTTTTATTTTTGCCTCATCAATCCTTTTCTCTCTATACTCACTGTGCTTAAACTTAAATTTCCTCAACTTTTTTATACCTGAAAATGGATACCAATTTGTCTTTTCCCGCTTTGCCTCCCATAACCACCTCGGTGATTTCCTGGCTCTACCAATAATTATTTGCATCTACTATCTCTATAACCGCACAGGTAAACAAGTATCTATTTTAAAAGCGTCCATAAATCTTAAATCTTTAATCATTAATCAAAATTCAAACTCTATTTTTCTGTCTGTTACCTATCTTCTAGTCGCTACTCCCTTCGTTATCTTTTCCTATTCCCGTTCTTCATATCTGACAATTGCTCTTTGCACGCTTTTTATCCATATTTTTTATATTAAAAACAAACATTCGGCAGTTCACAAAATGACTTCCAGGTTATTAATTATGATTATTGTCTTATCAACCATATTTTTCTTTATAACAACCACCCAACAAGCAGAAAGACAACCACTTGCGTCTCGAATAAATAACTTACTGGTCCAAAAAACGGGATTAAAATACAAAGATATTTTAGGGGAAAGACCCGAATATGTCAGGCAATCCTTACTTTCAGCACAAAAAAACCCAATTTTCGGGATAGGTCCCGACAATTTCCAATCCGCTTCAAAACAATATTCTAAACCCTCAGTTAGGGTAACGACTTCTGCTCATAATATATTTCTTGAAATACTCGTAGGCCAGGGAATTTTGGGACTTTTACCATTCGTTGGGTTAATCCTTGTCATTCTTATAAAATCGCGAAAGAATGCTCTTTTCTTTGCAATGCTTGCCATGCTCATCAACTTTCAAACAGACTATACATATCAAATCTCCTCTTTCATGCTACTTTTCTTTGCCCTAGCAGGCATTATTTTAAAAGGTCATCAGGAACAATGAAACAATTCAACAATCTAACAATTCATAATTCTATCTTTATGCTAAAATGTCTGTCATGAAATTGAAAATTCAAAAAGGATTTATTACACAAAGGATCGGTGACAAAATCACTATTTTTGATGCCGAAAAATCAGTACTTCTAACTCTTAATGCTACCGCTACTTTTATTTTTGACAGACTTAAAAAAGGCATTGAAACAAAAAAAATAGTTATCGATCTTGCAAACAAATTTGATGTTTCCGAAAAAGAAGCCCAACAGGATATCGATGATTTTATTAAGACTTTGATTGCAAAAGGCCTCGCGAAAAAGGAAAATGTTGCACCGTAATTTTTCTTATCTTATTTGACAAAACCCACCATATTGAATAAATTACTTGACTGTTAAAAAATGTCATAAATCTAAAGATAAATGGCTCCGGAGAAAGATAAAAAAGCAGCAAAAACCTATTTACTCCCCCACCAACTCTTTCCTCATCATCAAATATTTTAATTGGCAAAACTTTTTTTTCAACATACTGTTTTACTGTTTGCGAAACACTTAACCTATCCAAAATTTCTTTGTATTTCTTACTTGGGTAATATTCCTGCAATAGAATTAACCCTGCGTAAACAAAGTTTGTCAGCTGATATTCCCTAATCAGCTTAATCAATTTATTTTTTTCATATTTCAAATCCAAAATTCTTACCAAAATATCATATCTATACCCTCCTCTAAAATTATGGTGAAATAGATGGAGGAATAAGTAAACTATCTGATCTTCAAGAGATAAAAGCGGAAATTCTTCCTTTTCTATAGTGACCATCCTTTTATCGTCGAGTAGATGTGAAGTAAAGCTATCTAAAAGCTTTTGAGGATACAAAAAATTGAGACTTCCAAGCTGGGTCATCATAAAAGCAGCCTCATAATGGATATCAAAAATTACTGGAAGACCATCTACTTCTTTTCCATAACTTTCCTCAACAATTTTTTCCTTAAGTTTTCTATGTTCTTTTGATAAAGAAAAGTCTAATAATTTATAACCTTCATTGACTAATACTTTCTTTGCCCTAGAAGCATCCTTTTTTGCGACTAAAATATCACAGTCGGCATATATACGTCTCGGATGCTTTTTCTCAAGATATAGGTGCAATGGAAGACCTTTGAGGAGAACAATATCATTTTTTTCTTTACTTAAAATCCCTACTATTCGCTTTATTTCCCCAAAATATATACTAGACTGAAAAAGATAAAAATCATCAATATTCAAACTTTGTCCATCACGCTTTATCGCATTTACTCTACCCAAAATCTTATCAGGCCGTACTTTCCCATCCGAAAAAGGATTATTATCCCCTTTTGCGATTATGTATGTTGCGGTTTTGTATACCACCCTATGCGTTACTAAATTGTTTTTTTGCCGAAAGCAAACAATGTCATTTACTTTTATTTGAGAGTATATGGTTTTCTTAATTGAGACTACATCTCCATCTCGAAGCAACGGAAACATGCTATCCCCAAATGTCTTTATTTCACCATGTGAAATGGCACTCTTTAAAATTGTACTGTTCATTAACGATAAAAGTTCATCAATATCCCATACTCTTCATTTCTTCAAGTCTTATGCTATCCTCAGTATTGGATTTTGGCGTAGAATTCAAACTTTTTGAAGGTTCATTTATACTTGGGGGGAGATTGTAACGCGCAAGATATTTTAAAAGAGCTTGTTTTAATTCTTTAGCTAGAATTGCATTTTTTCCTAATAAATTATGCGACTCGTTTCTATCCTCTTTTATATCATACAATTCCTCAATCTGATTGTTATTAAGGCATGATTGCGGTAAAGAATATATATATTTATACCGACCGTTTGAAATTGCAAATTTGGTCCAAGAGCTATTTACAAAATAATGGAATTTATCTTGCTTTCCTGGAACAAGTGAGACAGGAAATGGATAGAATGAGCTTGCAAAACTCCTCCCAGTATAACTGTTTCTTTCATAGGGTATATTTAACAAGTCTAATATTGACGGAAGAACATCTGCATTCTGAACCTCCCGATCTATTCTTTTGCTAATAACTTTTCTAGGATCTTTAATAATGAGCGGTATTTGAATTGCTGAATTATATAAAACCTCTCGATGTGAGAAATAATAATTATGGTCAAATCCTTCACCATGGTCCGCATAGATAATTACTATAGTCTTTTTATCGACACCTTTAATTCGAAGTTCTTCAAGAATTTTCCCAACAATTGTATCTGCAGATGATATTCCTCCATCATATAGTGCCTTCATAAGCTCTACCCTTTCTTTTGGAACAGTTGCCTGGCACATTTGGTATTCCGCTCTAAGATTTTCTAATTCAGCCGAAGATTTTTTAGTTTCAACACAATATTTTAGATTAAATTTACAACGCAGCTCTTCCTCAGGATAATACGGAGCATGATTATCCATTAAATGTATCCATGTAAAAAATGGTTTATTCTTATTCTGTCCGATCGATTGAATGGCTCTATGCATAAAAGCCTCGTAATCACTTTCTTTATTCTGAATATATAATTCTCTTCCCTGTTCATCAATGTAATAACTTTTGAATAACTGGAATTTAAAAGTATTAAATCCTTGCGAAAGAACCGCTTCATTTGCAACAAATGCAGATGTATCATAACCATATTCAGAAAGAATACTTGCTAATGTTTTATTATTATATGAAGGACCTATATCGGTGTTTGAAATTATCCTAGATTCAAATGGAGTCCTCCCAGTCATAAATGTAAAAAGAGAAGGATGGGTCATGGGCACCATTGTGTACGCATTTCGAAATATGTATGAGTTTCTCGCAAAATTGTCAATGTTTGGGGTAGTATTTTTATTGTATCCATATATACCAACGTGGTCAGCTCTCAACGCATCAATTGAAATCATTAAAACGTTCATTTTTTCAGAATCCATAATGAATTGTACTTGTCGCATAAGAATAAGAGACGTAAGAATTAAAAACAGCAAAACAATAATTGGATATTTCTTTATAAACATAAGTTTACTCTTTGACTATTTTTATTCGGCGATTTTCATATGGTATTTTTCCAGAAAGTTCAAACTGGTCATAAATGGTAATTAAATCACCCACAAACAAATCCTCAAAAGTTAAAGGTTGAAAGAATTTATTAGTAATTTCCATATTTGACAAATTCTTCTTAGTAAATAATAGGTGATTTATACCCCCTGTACTCTCAATAGCTATTCCTTTTTCGTAAAGGATTCCATAAAGAACTCCTGATTTAGATTTTATCGAATTAACTATTCCCCTATACTTAATCGTTCCGAAAGCTGACTCTACAGCACCTCGATTAATAAATGATAAATAACGCAATGTTTGTAAATTTAACGCTGGCCTTGCCACTTCTATCTGTGAATTATTATTTTTTTCTTGAAAATCAATTTTTTTATTTGGACGAAAACAAAGTATAAATAAGAGTTCAAAAAAAATTATCACCAAGAATATAACTGAAAATTTTTGGACAATTGAACTTTTTTTCATGATTCCAAGAAACCAAATCACCCTACCGCAATAACGCCGACTACTGCTTCTTTCAAACCATCAATATCCAAATAGGAGTTGATTTCATCATCTAAATATCCGCCAATCCCGCAGCATGAAATACCAAGAGCCCCACAAAGCAAATAAAAATTCTGTGTCATGCATCCAGCTTCGGTCAATATATGCCGGTATCCTCTGTCCCCGTACTTTATTACATTTCTTTTAAACACACTTGTTATGATAATTAATCCGGCTGCATGCTTAACCCAATCCTGGTTAAAAAAAGACTTTAGAAGTTTTCTGTCAAAGGTAAATAATCTCTCCATACTGTTATTTTTCACACAATAATGGTATAAACTTCTGGGTAATTCGGTATTAATTGAGATAAAATAAACTTCGAGTGGATATCTTCCACCTGCTGAGGGGTAAAACCTTGAATTGCTTTTTGTTTTGTTTAAACCGGCACCATAATACAATAAGTTGCTTAACTCTTTTTTTGAAATATCACTACTAAAAATTCTTTTTGAACTGCGCTTTTCAAGAACTTCTTTAAAAGTAACTTTTCCCAAATCAGGGGATGGTAACGAAATCTCCTCAAACCGTGAATATGCCTTAAAATAAATTTTCTTCCATTCTTCCGGCCATTCAGAACTTGGAATTTGGGGATCCAATAAACTTATCTTTGTGTCTTTATGAAATTTTTCAAAAGAATATAGCGTTTTTCCTAATAAGTCATCTATCGTAGTATTTTTTGCTTCAAATTTACTAATTTTTTTCATCTCCTGTGTTATAATACTTCCACTTTAAACTTCTTGCATTTTACTATATGGACTCACTATTTGTAAGCATCACGGGATTTTTAATAAAAATTATTTTTATTAAAGACACATCTAAAAAACCAATTCCGGAATATTTGCGGTACAAATTCAAAAGTGAAATTTTATATATCTTAGGGAGCTTCATCTCAGAAGATACGAATAAAACGCCAGATTTTACAATATATTTTTATGATGTCCTACAGCCGGAACAGGTTATAAGAAAAACAGATAAACATTTTTTTGTATATCACTATAAAGAAACGAGTAGCACATCAGCCACTGGATACTATCAGATGAGTATTTCTCAATTTGAGATTATGCTCTCAAATATTCTTTATAAACTTCTTACAAAAAACAATGGGTTTGGAATCCATGCATCTGCTGTTGAGATACAAGGAAAGGCTTACATTTTCTTAGGAAAATCAGGTGCAGGAAAATCCACCATATCACAATTCTTAGGTAAAAAATTCCGCATTCTTTCAGATGATCTTATTTTTATTCGCAAGATTAATAAGTCTTTTTTTGCATTTCAAACACCCTTTATGGAACGTAATGTTTTGGTAGTAAAGTCTCCATTCCCAACTCTATTATCTAAAATCTTCTTTCTTCGCAAGAATAATCATACAAGTCTACTAAAAATTAAAGATAATAAATCACTACACAACAAAATTTTAAAAAGTGTACGCATTGGGGATAATGAAGTAAGTTTGTCAAAAACAATCAATCAATTGTTGTCAAATGATGAAATGTTTTATATGCTTAGTTTTGAAAAAAACGAAAAGAAAATAATTGATTTTTTTCAGAACACTATAATTACAGAAGATTATAAGACTTTCCTACCCACAGTAGACTAACCCACAACTGGCGCTGGCAGCACAAGAACCACTCCCAAGACATCCTCCGCTAACTCCACAAGGGCCTGACTGGGCGAAAGCATTTGGCACAAGAGCATCAAAAGAATCAAAAAAACGGCTATTCCGCGAAAAAAGGCTGATCTTTATTTTTTTTACTTTAATTGTAGGAGGACTATATTTCTTCTTATTGTTCATACTAGTACAGTTAATCTTATTAATTTTCTTTATAAATTACAAGAACGGATGAGGTACCGAATTAATTTTATGCCCAACACCAAACCACTCTGCTATTTCTTTGAGTCTAGGAATGTTAACGTACTGTTTTTCATTTTCATTAAGATATAATGGTTGTAAACCAGGAATAAATACTTTATAAACGGTGTATTTTATTTCATGAAAAATATCGGCTGTTATATCTGCAACATACACATGGAGTCCTTTTTGCTTTAGAAGGCTTATACTTTTTTTCAACTCACGTCGATTATCTAACTTTTTTTGAACTACTACTTTCTTCTCTAGATTATTTTTTAGCAAAAAGGAGAGCTTTGAAATCATTTTGGTGTCCCACCAAAATAAACCTCTATTAATAATTATTGCCTCGTTGTTATCGATTTGTTCTTTTTTACCGATTTGTTTCTCTAAATATACTCTCCTAATTAAAGTACGCACCATAAAGGTTTCGTTCATACTTCCCAATATAGAATCTGCAATATTAAAGCCAGCCTTTGCCCCGAGCGACACTGCTGGACCCAATCCACTTTTATCTATCAGAACAGAAAGGAATGCAGGAATACCTATGTTATTTGTTATCTCAAATGTATATATTTTTAGCTTATACTGGGTGCAAAGTGCTAAAATACGTGTCACTCTTTTGTCTCTCAGGGCCAGTAAGTTTACCATAGGTACGGGTATCGAGTTTAGATATACACCCATAATTGCATCGCGCTCTACAACCTCATAAATTCCTCGCAGTACTGTTTCTTCGTGGCTAAATCCTCCTGCAGCGCCTGTTGTGACGAGAGGAAATTCAAAAGATGTTTCATTTTTTCCTGGCTTATAACCACCGTATATTAATGCCGCAGGAATATCACATTTCTCTCGACTATAAAGATCAAATCCTTTAATGCATCCAACTTTACTCTTTTTTTCTTTTATGGGTCGGAAAGAATTGATCGGAAATGATGTTTGTTCCAATTCATCAATAGGTAAAAAAGTTAATTTCTTTTTTCTGTAAGCATAAAAACAAAACCTCTCAATAGATTCTCCGAGGCACTTAATCAGAGCATTTTCTTTACTTTCAAAAGATACGCCACCTGCATTACAACTTTTGTTCCCATACCCCGAGGTGTAAGGTCTTTGAATATTCAGTCTTGCAACAAACTGATATTGTTGCGGCTCATCATGAAATCCTTGCACTTCATTAATTCCATTCAGTAATTTATATTTCTTAATTACTGATAACATCTTTTCCATTTTTATAATGTCATCCATATTGGAACTGAATTATACTAGGAAGAATTGCCAATAGACAACTTATAAATGCTGTTTATTGGTACGAAGATGGTATTAAAGATTCTTAATTATTGATACTTCAATAAAATTATTTGGGTATCGGCTTAGTTGTTCTGTGCGAGTTTTTATAGTGACCATATCACCCGGGGTTAAATCTGCAAAATTAATTACCTTACCTTTTGAATCTGTGAGCCTAATTTTGGGAATAGCCTCTTCAGGGTATAAAATGTCAATTACGTCGTTACCGTCTCCTACGCTTATTTTCAAATGTACTTTGAATGGAATATTTAAATTCTTGCTCGTACCGGCTTTTGTATCGACTAAGCTTATTTTCCCCTCAAATTCGGTTTCTGAAATCGAATAATGTAGCGCCTTGTTACTTTGAAGTGTTAAGAGATTGTTTTGGAAATTCCCTCCTAACTGTGTATTTACTTGATTGACTGTAGAAGACTTTTCAGGAATATTTGAGTTCTCGCTTTGTGTTTGATTGTTTAGTTGTCTATCCGATTGAGGCGAAAGGAAGTCTAATCGTATAATTTCAAAATAATTCATGACATACAAAATCACTCCAATAAGCAATATTACTACGATAATTTCCACAAATAACGCCTTTATCCCGGATCTTCTTTTAGTTCCTTCATCTTGCACACTAAATTTTTCCATACTTTTATGTTATGACGTGTAAGTTTTTCTGTCAACCTAACTTTTTTATAAGCGGTCAATCAAGCAAGGGGATTGGTGGTCTTAAAACCGAATTTTTGAATTGAAATTATTCTTTGGTAATTACAATTTCATTAAAATTATTTGGATATTGCCGCAAAGCACCAACGTTTGATCTTATAATCACTTTATCCCCTACTTTTATATCTTGTGTTGTTAGTTTTTCTTTCTTTGAATCTAATATTTTGACTTTTTCCATTGCCTCTTTAGGAATTAGAAAAACCGTTGTCGCACTCTCAGACCCAATATTTAATTCTATGCGTACTTCGTATTTACGCCTTGTTGCATTATCCTCTCCTCCGTTAGTCTCAATTGTTTTAATTTCTCCTTCAAATTCACTTATTGTTTGAGCAAAATGCAAAGCCTTACTTTTTGCAATTAATCTTAGGTTCTGAAAGTCAAGATTGTTTTGTGCACTATTCGTAGCGTTGCCCGGCCTGAATTGATTTTGCTGAGGAGACTTATTAACGGATGGGATTTTCACAACGCTAGCTTGGGGAGCAAATAAAGCTTTTAGGTCAATTACTTTTAGAAAATTTAGCGCAAAAAGAACCATAACTGTCAGAGCCAAAATAATACCAATCTCAATTGCTAAAGTTCTAATAACAACAAAACGGGATGGGATTTCGTTAGGTAACTCCATATATTTAATTGTAGAAGTATTAAAAAGAATTTGTCAAACATCGCCTTCGTTGACGCATGACTAATTTTTGTGATAGGCTAAAATCATGAGACGCAAGCATAAAGAAATGGCAGGGCGTATTTTCTTGGGCATTATTGTGCTGACCATACTTGCGATTGTTATAATTCCAAAACCTCAAGAAAAAAAACTTATCTACCGTTCCCCGACCATTGCACCTCAACAAGTAAGGGCAACTACGCACACCGTTATTCTTACCTCGAAAGGATTTGAGCCAAATAAAATAACTATTAAAAAAGGCGAGGTTATTATCTGGACAAATAATAGTGGAAAAACAGCAAGCGTAAATTCAGCAGATCATCCTACGCACAAATTATTCCCAGTACTTAACCTTGGTGCATTTGAAGATGGGCAGAACACTCAGGCCAGAATTTTTAGAGTAGGAGAATTTACATACCACAATCACCTTAAACCCTCTCAAACAGGCACAATAATAGTTACCGAATAGCTTGCATTAGAATTTATTTTGGCTTACTATAGCAAATATAAATGGTACAGAAAAAATTATTACCTTTAACACTTGGAATTCTTGCAATAGTAAGCATTTTATATACAGTTTCTTATTTTTACATTTATAAACCTTTAGACAACCGATTCAGTACATTCAAAACACTCCCAATTATAAATCGTGAGAAAATCAGCGATGGATATACTCTTATTTCCCCCTATAACAGAATGCTTTCTGATAACCCAAAGTTACTTAGCAAAATTTATTTGCTCGATCTTTTGGGTAATTCTGTTAATACTTGGAGCTCAAAACATCAAGCGCTTTACTCCATCCTAAAACCGAACGGAAATCTCGTGGTCACAATGGAAATTCCCAAATATTCTCAGTTCTTCCCACCGGGAGGAAACACCGGGATACTCCAAGAACTAGATTGGGATTCAAAAGTGGTTTGGGAATATAAAAATGAACGCATGCACCATGATTTTGTACCTCTCAAAAACGGCAACATTCTAGTTGCCCTATGGGAGAAAACCCCTGATAATATTGCCCAAAATGTTGTGGGCGGAGTGCCAGGTTCAGAGCTAAAAGGAGTCATGTGGTCTGATGAGATAGCCGAAATTAACCCAAAGGGAGAGGTTGTTTGGTCTT
Source organism: Candidatus Levyibacteriota bacterium (assembly GCA_030645455.1). Taxonomy (GTDB): domain Bacteria; phylum Patescibacteriota; class Microgenomatia; order Levybacterales; family GWA1-39-11; genus JAUSNA01. The sequence goes on from JAUSNA010000032.1 coordinate 23,430, forward strand.
GGCATGCATATGAGCACATGGATCCTGAAAAGGACATTCTTGGGCAACTTATGCCCCGCTATGCATGGTCCTTTGCCAATGGACTAGCGTATTCAGATACTAACCCGATTGACGGTACTCCTGCAATACTTGTAAGCAGCAGGTCTACCAATAATGTTTTGATGGTAAGAAAAAGCGATGGGGAAATTATTTGGCGCTCTCCAAAAGGAATGCTTAGTGCTCAACACGATCCAACTTTTTTGCCAAACGGTAATATTCTGGTTTTTGACAACGGATTTGATAGAATTCCCAATCCATTTCCCCTTTACGGATCAAGGGTTCTTGAAATTGATCCCCTTAAAAACGAAATCGTATGGAAATTTGACGGTGGTGAAGGAGTAATTGATAAGGTCAGGTTTTTTGCGCCACTCGTCAGTGGAGCTCAACGTCTACCAAATGGAAACACACTTATTACCGATGGGCCAAAAGGACATATTTTTGAAACGACAAATGAGGGGGAGATCGTTTGGGATTTCATAAACCCTTATACAACAAATCAAACAGGTCATTTTCCAAATAACTTTATTTTTAAATCGAAAAGATACTATGCCGGTGATATAGAATTTCCAAAAGAAATTCGTTCCCCGTTAAATAATTCCTCCTACTCTCTATACAAATTCTTAAATAAAATCTACCCAGAGTAAAACTAGTAATCAATCTTCGTATAACGCAGTTCAAACTTTGCTAGATCTAAACAGGTAGAGAAAACTAATAATTTGCCCCGGCATTTGTCACAAATACATCGTGAGGATGTGATTCCTGGAGTGATGCTTGGGTAATTTGCATAAATTTAGCCTCTTTTTGAAGCTCAGTGATACTTTTTGTCCCCACATAATACATACCCGATTTTATCCCCCCAATAGCCTGTTCCACTAATTCCCTGACTGTTCCTTTTATCGGAACAAGGCCTTCTACTCCCTCAGCAATAAGAGTCTTATCTCCATAGGACTTACCATGAAATTCGTCTTCGGACTTTATTTTAGCTCCATGCTGCATTGCCGCAACGGATCCCATTCCCCGATATTCCTTGAAATAATATGCCTCCTCTACTTTTTCCAAGTCTTTTTCATCAATACTCAATTCCTTATGAGCACCTTGGAGAATTGCTGCCAGAGTCTTGCTTTGCTTACCAAAAATACTTTTAAATCTTGAGGGCACAAAGGACTTTGTAAGCGCGACTACTTTACCTGGCGACTCCGCGCATGAGGCAAAGAGCGATCCCATCATGAGTGTTGAAGCACCCAAAGCCAATGCTTTTACCATATCCCCTGAATATTTTATTCCACCATCAGCAATTACCGGTATACCATGCTTTTTTGCAGCACGACTAGTCTCCAGTATTGCTGTCGCTTGCGGAAGACCCATACCGGAAATCACTCTTGTAGTGCAAATTGCACCTGGGCCCATACCAACTCTTAGTCCATCTGCGCCGGCTTTGCAAAGATCATCTGCAGCTTCATAAGTTGCGATATTACCAACAATAACATCCGTCTTGGGGTACTTTTGCTTAATAAAAGTCAATGCCTCCTTGAATTTTATTGTCCAACCATGAGCCGAATCCAGAACTATTACATCAACTCCGGCTTTTACTAACGCCTCAAGCCTCTGCTTGTATCCCTCGCTTACTCCGATTGCTGCCCCAACTAGCAATGGTGAACTTGTCGTGCCATGAGCCTTCACCTTTCTGACCTTTTCAGCTTGATCTGCAACAGATAAATTCCTATGAATAATTCCTATCCCTCCCAGCTGAGCGAGAGTTGTTGCAAGCCTAGTCTCAGTCACTGTATCCATAGGCGCTGACACAAAAGGAGTTTTGAGTTTTATATTTTTAGTGAGTCTTGTTGAAATGTCTATGTCTTCGCGGGAAAAATCTGAATAGCCGGGGACAAGCAGAATATCATCAAAAGTAAGTGCGAGGGGAAATTTCTTGTCTTCCATAATTCATAGTATAGAATTGAAAAACGCTTGTCAAGACCATTTTTTGAACTTATTTTAGCCCACAAAAAAACCTAGCGGTTAAGCTAGGTTTCCTTGTCGAATACAATAGTTTTAAATTCCTTGTTTTGTCCGAGAGTCCCCCGGCCTTGACCTATTTTCCCCTTTTTTGAAAGTATCGTAGGCGCTGGCGCGTTTCACTTCTCTGTTCGGAATGGGAAGAGGTGGTTCCACACCGCTCCAAAGACCGAAAGGCTTTCGGACAAAACGTTCTGGGATACAATTTTTAATAACTAGACGTTATTAATGTAATTAATTGATCATACTCCGATTAAATCGGAGCCATGATTTAAAAGAACCTGTACTACTTCTCGACCGATTAGTACTGCTAAGCTGAAACGATTACTCGCCTTACACTTGCAGCCTATCAACCTCGTGGTCTTCAAGGGGTCTAAGAGATCTTATCTTAAGGTGGGCTTCCCACTTAGATGCTTTCAGCGGTTATCCCATGGGAATATAGCTACCCGACGATGCCCATTCTATGGTACAGCCGGCACACCAGGGATTCCCTCACCCCAGTCCTCTCGTACTAGGGGCAACTCCCTTCAAATCTCAAACGGTTATCCTGGATAGAGACCGAGCTGTCTCACGACGCTCTTAACCCAGCTCGCGTACCCTTTTAACTGGCGAACAGCCAGACGCTTGGAAGCTTCTCCACCTCCGCGCTAGGATGAGCCGACATCGCTGTCTCAAATTTCGATGATTCGAAAATTAAATCCTCTGTTACCAAAGGGGCTGACTATACCTTCATCTACTCGCTTTCGCGAGAATTACCAATTCACAATTCACAATTCTCAATGAGAACTGAAAAATGATCACTGAAAACTCTTGTGCTGGCGCACAAGCAGAGCTAGCCGTATTATGAAAATCTTAGATTTATCCCGCTGAGCGGGATAGTAATTTCCATCGTTCCGCCGATGAGGCGGAAACAGTCGATACAAGAAAAACAATTTAAAGTTACTAGTTAAAAATTCAAAGTTAATAATATTGCTATTTATAATCTTGAACTTAAAATTTTGAACTTCAAACTATTCTCCTCTCGGTATTGTCCTTTCTTGTTCAAAAAAAGGAGTTCACCGATTTGAGCTAGTATTTTTATTCAACAAAAAGACCTATCAATCTTACTTCTGAAGAATCAGGCTTTAACTTTGCAGTTAAGGCGCCCCGATATTTGGGTTTCAAATATTTCAAGGTGCCAAACCGCCCCGTCGCTGTGGACGCTTGGGAGCGATCAGCCTGTTATCCCCGGGGTAGCTTTTATCCGTTAAGCTACGTGCATACCACTATGCAGCGCAGGATCACTTTGACCTGCTTTCGCACCTGCTCGAGTTGTAACTCTCGCAGTCAAGCTGGCTTATCCCAATATAGATTCAGCACGATTTCCATCCGTGCTAAGCCAACCTTTGTACACCTCCGTTGCCATTTAGGAGGCGACCTCCCCAGTCAAACTGCCCACCAGACAATGTCCTTCTACCGAGTTTTTATGCGGTAAAGAAGTAATGCTTGCTCTTTCCAAAGAGAGGTATTTCACGATCGGCCGAAGCCTCCCTCCTATTCTAAACAGTTAGAAAAAACTCACAAATGCCAAGCTACAGTAAAGCTCCCGGGGTCTTTTTGTCCAAGGACAACCAGGCCGCGTCTTCACAGCCATCTCAATTTCGCCGTGTATGTGTTCAAGACAGTTGCTCAGTCATTCTACCATTCGTGCGGGTCGGAACTCACCCGACAAGGAACTTCGCTACCATAGAACAGTTATAGTTACTGCTGCCGTTCACCGGAGCTTAAATCCTAGACTGATACTCTTACGAGTCTTCATCCGAGATTTTTGACTTACCGGCACTGGGCAGGTGTCAGCCCCTATACCTTACCTTTCGGTTTTGCAGGGACCTGTGTTTTAGATAAACAGTTGCTAAGCATTCTTTTGCATATGGCCTACACTCTCGTGCAGGCAAGGCATCTCCCATAGGTTACGCCTAGATTTTTTGCAGAGTTCCTTGAACACACTTCTCACGATCGCCTTAGTCTACTCGACTTGCCTACCTGTGTCGGTAATGCGGTACGGCTCCATATTGCTCTCCTTACGAACCTTTTCTCGTAGATTGAAAGATAACACTCATAGTACTTCTTGCGTTTCCTATTTGTCATCATCACTCGGTTAAAACGCGAAAACGGATTTACCAATTTCTCACTGCCTCGTGATTTAAACCCGACGTATCGGGCTGTCTCTTCCATTCCAGTCAATCCTTAAGTTATAACGATCAATATAAAGTAGTCGAATTTTAACGACTCGTCCATCCGGCTATCCCGCGCTTATTGACGGGCTACCGTTAGGTGCCGACTAACCCTTCGCTGACTTACATTGCGAAGGAATCCTTAGGCTTTTGGCGTGCACCGTTCTCAGGTGCAATACGCTACTCATGCCGGCATTCTCACTTGTATATACTCCACCAAACCTTACAGTTCAGCTTCAAAGCGTATACAACGCTCCCCTACCATCCACGCCTTACGGCGGGATCTCTAGCTTCGGTATCATGCTTAATCCTCGATCATTTTCGGCGCCACTATCCCAAATCGACTAGTGAGCTGTTACGCTTTCTTTAAAGGATGGCTGCTTCTAAGCCAACCTCCTAGCTGTCTGAGGACAATGACTTCCTTAACAACTTAGCATGAATTTAGAGACCTTAGCTGAAAGTCTGGGTTGTTTCCCTTTCGAACCACGAGCTTAGCCCCGCAGTTCTGACTTTCCGTCAACACTACACTGGTATTCGGAGTTTGATTGAATTGAATAGCTTTCGCCACCCAGATCCATTCAGTGCTCTACCCCCAGCAAGCTTTTAACGGAAGCTATACCAAGATATATTTCGGGGAGAACCAGCTATCTCCAGGTTCGTTTGGCATATCGCCCCTAACCACAAGTCATCCCATCCCATTGCAACGGAAAAGGGTTCGGTCCTTCCTCTCAACTTTCGCGAGAGTTCAACCTGCTCATGGTTAGCTCACCTGGTTTCGGGTCTAATCTACACTCCTATATTTTCGCCCAGTTAGGGCTCGCTTTCACTACGCCTCCGTAAGACTTACCTTACTTAGACTTGGAATATAAATTAACTCACCGGCTCATTCTTCAATAGGCACGACATCATCCCGCCGAGGCGGGACTCTGTCTGCTTGTTAGCCAATAGTTTCAGGTACTATTTCATTCCCCTCCCGGGGTGCTTTTCACCTTTCCCTCACGGTACTAGTTCACTATCGGTAAGTATAGATATTTAGCCTTGGAGCGTGGTCGCCCCAGATTCCTACAAGGTTTAAATCGTGCCTCATAGTACTTAGGGTATAACGAGGAGAGAGAAAAATTTCGCTTACGAGACTATCACTCCCTTTGGTAGTGCAGTTCCAGCACCTTCTGCTATCTTTCTCTTGTACTCCATTGCATTTAAGCCAGTCACCCTGCAACACTACTGGTATTGCTACGAGTAGTTTAGGCTGTTCCGCTTTCACTCGCCGCTACTGACGGAATCTCTGTGATTTTTATTCCTCCGGGTACTTAGATGTTTCAGTTTCCCGGGTTTCCTACTGCTACCTAATATTGTCTGAATAAATTCAAACAAACTTCAGTAGAAGCTCCCCTTACGGGTGGGTTTCCCCATTCGGACACCGCCGGATCAAAGTGTCATAGGTCACTCCCCGACGTTTATCGCGAACCTTGATGCGTCCTTCTTCGGTCTATACTTCCTAGGCATCCACTATTGGCGTTATTTGAAATAGCACAGATTCTTGAAAATCATGTGCTGTTCTTTTAACAAAATTAAAATTACTATGTCCCGATTAAATCGGGACGGCCTAGTTATTTACTGTTCTAACACACGCTTACGCGGTGCTAGAAACTTGTTGTATCCCAGTTGTTAAAGAACATATTTCTACTGTATTCGAGGAAGGCCAGGCTATTGCGCCTGCGCCTTTCTCCAGTACAGTAGATGCTTCTAGCGTCTAGATGCTAGTTGCTAGCGGCTAGAAATTTTTAAACTAATTCCTAAACGCTAGGTCCTAAACGCTAATTTGAGTGGACCCAAGGAGACTCGAACTCCTGACCTCCTCATTGCAAATGAGGCGCACTACCAGCTGTGCTATGGGCCCGAAAACTCCATTACAACCGCGTGTAGCGGTCCTACTCTATTCTTTAATTGTTAAACCCGGTGAAATAAATCGATGCTGTGAACCAGCGAAGAAGACACTATGTGAGTCCCGTATAGCGGGACGTTAAGCGTAAACTTGTAAAAACTTTATCATGCGTAATTCGATTTACCTCAAAAGGTCTTACTATTCTACTAATATAATGAGCCTGTGTCAAGGGTATAAAACCACTCCCACTCGTTCTCCAAAGCACAACTCTTAATAAGTAATAAGGTATAATACCGATTAGGATGATATTACAAAACTTTTTCCTCTTTAAAGATCTAACAATACCCGAAGCCGAAGCCATTGCCCAATTTACAAAACAACAAACATATCCCCCGCGAACATTACTCATAGAACAAGGCACTGCTGCTGACGCTGTGTTTTTTGTCCTTGAGGGAAGTGTGATGATCTATAGACTAACAGAAGAAGGCGAAGAAATAAGCCTTGGAATTCTAGGAACTGGTGAAATAATTGGCGAGATGGCTCTCATTGACAATCAGGCTCGATCAGCGTATGTAAAAACACTGACCACCACGACACTACTTGTCTTATCAAATAAAGAATTCCATCGCATTATTGAAGACTATCCAAAAATTGCCCTACATCTTCTGTATTCACTAACACAAAGGGTGAGAAAATCAGATGAGCACTTAGAAACCACAATAACAGAGAATCTATCAACGAGAACATGGAACACACTCAATATCCTAACCCAATATTTTCCGGATAATGAGATTGCCCTTACTCATCAAGAATTAGCCTCAATTGTGGGAGGAACAAGGGCGAGAATTACCGAGATACTCAATAAGCTGGAAGAAAACAATAGAATAACTCTTTCACAAAGGAAGATAAAAGTGCTCCTATAAGTTGTACTCACCAGAACAGATTACCGCCTCATAACTGTCTAAACTAGCCTTGTTATGAGAGAAACGCTTACACCATACCCATTTACTGCTACAGAATCTAGAAAAACAATAGAGGATGCAACGATTCAACGTGCAAAAGAGTTGTTTGCAATGCCCGTGTTTGAAACCAACAACCAGGAAGAACTACTCTCTTCTTTTCATACCTACTATACCTTCGCGAATATGCTATTTAATGAAGAGGAAGAGCTTCGCAATTCAGGAACTAATGGGGCTAATCTGTATTACCATGGCAGACAACATGCTGTTCAACAAGTCACCTATGACGCAATAAGCATTGCAAAAGCAATTATACAGCGAAATGATAGTTTTTCATCGCATCTCAGTGCGGAAGGCACAATCTCTATTTTATTAGGTGCTATGTATCATGATGCAGGATATGTAAATGGAGGGCCTGTGGAAAATTATTCGGCACGGACCCCTATCCATGTTGACGAATCGATAAAAGAACTACACTCCCACTTAAACCTACTAGGCTTGCCAGGAGTTGATGTCCAAAAAGTAGCATTCCTAGGTGAAATCGGAATTCATGGAACGCATTTTCCCTATACAGAAAATAGGCTTGCGGAGTTTGTAAAGCTCACAAGTGATAGGTCACCAAATGACAAAAAGGAAGCGCAAATTGTTAGACTTTCGGTGCAACTGGCCGATCTGGGAGGCCAATGCGCACGTGTTGATTATTTTCCAGATCAAGTTAAGGCACTACGAGCAGAAATGAATGAGACTAGCGCTGGCCTGGGAACCGCTATAATTGGTGCAGATCACGAGCTTGCTGCTAATTGCGAATTTTTCTTGTCCAACTGTGTTGGCCATAACCCTCCACCGAAAAGAAATGTGGAAACAACAGCAATAGCGTTCTTTGGGGCAAACGAGAGCAAACCTTTTCGGGATGCTATATTCAGAATTGGAGAGCACAATTTTGACCCCAAATAGCCTCAGAGTGAAATTTTCCTTGATTTTTTCCTTCAAAATGGACAAAATCCTGACATTTTGAACCGATTTTTTACGTTCCAAAACCTTGACATATAATCGTACTCTGCTAGAATCCGTACTTGTGCCCATGAAGTTAGACTTTGTGCCTAGCCTCAAATAACACAAAAAAAGCATGTCTATAGCAGGTAAGACAATGCTTCTGATCGTTCTTTTTTTAGGACTCTCAGGAGCGCAATCACAATCATTTGCCCGGGAAAAACTAACCTCCCTTACAATAGTAGGTAAAGCACCAAAAAGTGTTTCCTGTACTCCATTACAATCCTTATTAGTCACGCAAAATTCAACGTGTACATATGAAAAACTCTCTCAAAGTGATTCCTCGGCTAAGGCAAATACTAAGAACCCTGAAGAGCAACTGAATGTTTACTCTTATGCTACCGAGCCTACATATTACGTTCCTCCGGCAGAAATTCCACAGCCGACGGTAACGCCAATACAAATAATCGTATCAAGTATTACCCCCAATCCCATACAACAAGCGCCACTTGATATGGTGCCGGCCGATAGCGCAAATCTAAATAATGACCTCATATTAGACCTTATTAATTCCCACAGAGCTTCTATTGGAAAGGCCGCTTTCCAAAAAGATGAAGCACTTTGCTCTCTTGCGCAAACCCGTTCAACCGAATTATCAGGTGAATTTGCAAATGGGGGTCTTCACTCGGGACTTTATAATAGAAATCTACCGTATTGGATAACGGAAAACGCAAAATGGGGTTCAAATGAAGCAGGAACCGTTAAATGGTGGCTCAACTCACCTATTCACAGACGGGCTATCGAGGGCGACTACACGTATTCGTGCGGATATTGTAATGGCACTAAATGCTCTCAGCTTTTTACTTCTTACACACCCAAATAATAGTTATTAGCTGGTAGTTGGTGGTAAACTCCTGTAAAATAAACCTCATGACAAAGAAAAATTCCAAAAATAAACAACTTGAGGTTCTGGCTATTCGCCTCACAGAATTCATCGGTACACCTCTTTCGATAATTATCCATACCGCCCTATTTGTCATTGCATTCTTGTTTTATTTTTTTGGTGTTCCATTCGAAACCATCCTTTTGGTTCTGACTACAATAGTCTCTCTTGAAGCAATTTATCTTTCACTTTTCATACAATTATCTGTCAATAAAAACACCCAAAGTCTTGAAGAGGTTGAAGAAGACATTGAAGAAATTCAGGAAGATGTTGAAGGTCTTGAGGGCGAATTTGATGAAATTCAGGAAGATGTTGAAGGTCTTGAGGGCAACATTAAAAAACTACGTGATGGTATAAAAGATATTGGTGCCGAAATTGAAGATATTTCAGAGGACGTTGATAAGTTGGGGGAAGATGAACAATCAGAAGAAGAACTTGCCCACATTCAATCGAATAAATCGCTAAAAAATATCGAAAAGGAGATATTGACCCTCTCAACAGGAATACTGGCTTTAAAAGACGATCTGGAAGTGCTCAAGCGAACAATCAAGAAGTAATACTATTCCCCCATTTCGAGATATTTCTCGGCATCAATTGCTGCCTGGCAGCCATATCCTGCTGCAGTTACTCCTTGCATATAAGTACTATCATGCACATCTCCTGATACAAAAACACCCTCAATATTTGTTTTTGAACCTGGATATTGCTTGATAAATCCTTTTTCATCCTTCTCAATACCCTCAAATATTTGGGAATTGGGAATATGACCGATTGCAACAAATATACCATCCGCTGGAAATTCCCAAACAATCTCATTATTTTCATTAGAAACTATACTCCCACCCAATTCTTCGACAGATAAATCCTTTTCATCATTTTGAACTTTGACTTTAATTTTTGCATTTTGATCTTTGATTTTTGATTTTAAGCGAAGCGCTTCCACCTTCATTTCACCTAAAACTTCTAAAGGCTCCGTATTCCAAATAACTTTTATTTTTTCATTTTCAAACACCTTTTTCTGCATTACATCAGAAGCCTTAAATTCTTCTCGTCTGTGGATGACATAAACTTCTTGAGCAAACTTCGTTAAGACCAATGCTTCCTCCATTGCACTATCTCCACCTCCAATTACGACTACTCTTTTGTTGCGGTAAAAGGCTGCATCGCATGGTGCGCAGGAACTGACACCTCTTCCGATTTTCTCCTGTTCTCCTGGAATCTGTAACCATTTTGTATCCGCCCCGGTGGAGACAATTATAGATTTTGAGTAATATTTTTTATCATCATCTGTTGATACTTCAAAAGGTTTACTGGTATAGTTTGCTCCGGTAAAATTGACATCGAGTATCTCCGCTCCATACCTCACCGCCTGATCCCTCATACGCTTCATAAGTTCCGGTCCCATGATGGGTTCAGGAAAACCGGGAAAGTTCTCGACCTCTGTCGTTAGCATGAGTTGTCCACCCCACTTACGGCCGGCAAGTATTAGAGTTTTTCTATTGCCTCGACTTGCATAAATACCTGCAGTTAGTCCCGATGGACCGCTTCCGATGATGATGACATCATAAAGAGTTTTATTTTCCATAATTTAAGTACAAAAAAAGCGCTATACGCAAAGTATTAACTAAACGCTAGACGCTATTTACTAAACGCTAGTTAAGCGCTTCATCAATTGCTTTTTTTAGAATATCTTTTCCCTGAACACCCACCAACGTCTTGTATGGTTTTCCGTCCTTAAAGACAATAAGTGTTGGAATAGACATAACGCCATAATTTCCCGGGGTATTGATGTTCTCGTCGACATTAATTTTTCCAAATTTCACTTTATCACCATACTCTCCTGCTAATTCGTCAACAACTGGAGCAATCATTAGACATGGCTGACACCATTCCGCCCAAAAATCAACCAAAACGGGAGCCGTTGCTTCTAGTACTTCTTTTTGAAATGATTCGTCTGTTAATTTGTCTATCATACCTTTATTTATTAAAGCGGATATCAGTATAGTCTGAAAATTTAACGTTTGTCAAGTATACATTTAGTAGTAAACAATAACACCAAACACTATTTAGCCAGTTTAATTGACTGGTAGAAAAAACTCTCCATATCCAAAAATATACACTTCTTACACGATAAAATTCGCCAAAAAGGCGAATCTTATCTTTAACTTAACAAACTACAATCAGAATGAATTACTTAGTGTAGTACGAACGTATTTGATACAAAAAGTAAAACCCTATTAAAGTAAACAGAACTCCTGCCAATGCAAGAGAAACAATGTTGGCGATAAGTCCTACAACCTCACTGTAATAAAGCAATTTCCACCCCTGCATCTTTTTTGCTTTCGTTCCCGGAAAAGCTGCAAGAAGAAGCGCTGACGAAACTAGTCCGAAAAGCACAACTACAAATCCTGTTCCTGCTCCATTAGCGCCACTTATCATGACAATCGGTGCAAGAAACGTAAATATTCCGAGCCCAACTAAAGCAGTAACAACTCCTAAAACTCCAAAAATTAGTGCAAGCCAAGGGGTAATGGTAACTATCGCATCCTTTCCACCCTTAGGTAATTCCGGCAACTTTTTGAAGTATTCTCCAACCATGTCGATATATGAATCTACCGTATTGTTTTGAGCCATTATGTTCACCTCCTCTCCTATTTAGCATATCACAACTCTTATCAAGAGCTAAATGATTAAAAAGCATATGGTACAATCATTCTATCTCATGAATGATACTTTCTCAGTTATTATCCCCGCGCTGAATGAAGAGAAGCTCCTTCCCCGCTTACTTGAGGAGTTAAAGAAACAAACCGATAAAAATTTCGAAGTTATTCTTGTCGATGCAAATTCAACTGACCGGACT
>JAUSNA010000033.1 GCA_030645455.1 Candidatus Levyibacteriota bacterium
ATAGCCATTGTACGAAACCCCCGGGCAAGTAGTGATTTTGAAAGTTTTTCCATACCCCATTTTGTTCTACCAAAGATAATAACTTTATTAAATTCGGGCTGTATCAAAAGATCATGCAAAACATCAATTTTCTGGCGTCCTCCGGAAAGCCTAACAATATCTTGCTCTACATTTTCGGCTGTTGCTTGTTTTTTAACTGATACCGTCACTGGATTTGTGACAAAACTCTTTAAAATTTCATCTGTTTTGCCATCAACCGTTGCTGAAAAGAAAAGAGACTGTCTTTTCTTTGGAAGAAGTCCTATCATAAATTTTATATCGTGTATAAATCCAATATCAACCATCCGGTCTACTTCATCAAGCACAATATTTTGAAAAAGAGCAAGATTGATATTCCTTCTCTGTATTAAATCCTTAAGTCTTCCGGGAGTTCCTATAACAAAATGAGGACTATGCCGTAGTGCTTGAGTTTGACGTTTTATATTTGCGCCGCCAATTGCTGTCACCATTTCAAGATCTGTGCCTTTGGCAAAAATTCTGAACTCATCTCCTATTTGAACGGCAAGTTCTCTTGTCGGACAAACTATCAAAACCCGCTGGTTGCGGTCAATGAAGCATTTATTTATAAGAGTAATAAGAAAAGCTGCAGTTTTGCCCGTTCCGGTATTGGCAATGCCAATAAGGTCTCTCCCTTCAAGGATGTGAGGAATTGCTTGGTCTTGAATTGCGGTAGGTGATGTATACCCGTGATCTGCTATATTTCTTTTTATCTTGTCACTGATATCATAGTCCGAAAAACTGTGTATAGGTACAAATTCCTCAATTAAATCTTCCTCAATTGCCTTTTTTACAAAAAGATTGGGGTCCAATTTTCTTTCGGGACCACGAGAGCGCCTATTAAAATTCCCCCCACTTGGGCGGGAATTATTTCTGCTATAACGGTTGTTATTGTTTGAGTTATACATAATATTTTCTTTCTAAAAATACCTCTGCTCAAAAATGAAGTTGTTTTATGAGGGTGAAGATATATATCTTTTGTCCCCTTCAAAAATTCTTGTGTGTGAATAAGGGGAGAAGATGCCGGAGACAATGTCTCTGGTAGCTTCATCATTTCGAAAACTAAATCAAAATATTAAGCAGATGTATTTGCATACAATCTGCGACCATAGATATTATATCATACATCCTACTATTAGCAAACTATAGGGTGATTTGAAGGGATGTGTGCCCAAAGTAATAAAACTATGTAAAAAGTCTAAAAAGGGTTTGAGGAAAGAACGCTATAAATAAGAAAAGCAGGCCAAAGTATTGCTTTTATTATGCCCCAAATAGCCTCACTGAAATTGGAGGCTGTTTGTATATAATAAAACAACGCGCCTATCAGCCCTAGTCCGTAAACAGCACCCCCGCCGCCACCTACATTTTCATGAACAATCTTGACATGCTTCTGCATATTTCTAATATAAACCCTTAAAATCTAATTTTCAATACGGAGGAGGAAATTAGCACCGCATTGATTCTTATATCCTTATGCTTAAATGTGCTGGGAAGCTTGTATTAAAAAATGCTATAATCTGAACCTATGACAGAAAGACCAGAAGAAGATATGTCCATTCTCGCTTTTAATGATGAGTTTTTGAAGCTAGGGAAAATGTTTACGAGCTATGATAAAGTAAGACCACTAAATGAGGAAAGAGCAGTTGAAACTATTAATACTACAAGTGAGGGCTTTGTTCTACTCACTTCCATTGTTTCCCAGGCTCTTCATGATGCTGAAATCCGCCCGGGCGAGTTCCTTGATAGTGTAGTAGATACCATTAAAGATGCCCGCGAGGTAATGGGAAAAGCTAAAAAAACAGTTTCTCTACTTGATGACTCGTTTGATAAGTTACCAGAAGACGAACAAATAGAAAGTTTATTTGCTATTGATGAATCTGACTTTGTATATCTTAGAAGGCAAATAATGAGTCTAAAAAGATCTTCTGTTACAGATCCCGCTGCAAAAGAGAAACTGGATGAACTTATGAAAATACACGGAGCACGCTTTGAAAGCGACCGTTTAGCAATTGACGATGGGCGTTTTCCGTCGAGAAATGATAGGATTCGTATTCCAACTTCAAACATTCCTATTGTATACATGAAAGATGAACCAGATAATGTAAAACAGGATGCAATAACGAAAAATTCACGTGCCATGGAGAAAGTTGCGTATGCCCTTGGTGTTCTTGATGAAGGTGAAATGTGGCATGATTTTGTGGCTCGGGAAGAATATAAAGCTTATTTTGATTCTCATAACAAAAAAAGAGAAAGCATTGAAAATAAATTCTTTGACGATGTTGCTCCTCGAGGTGAACTTGCAGTTGAAACGGCTTTCCCTGGTATTCAAGTTGGAGTTAGATTTGATGATGACTATCGCAGATTAGCACAGATGGATAGGAGAATAAGCCTTCCGGAGGCATTATTGCTTGGATATGCGACAGTAAATCTAGAACTCATTGTTCCCACTGTGGATTTATTGCCTTTAAAAAGTGGATCCTAAAGTTTAATTCAGCGTACCTGCACCTCGTGGTGTTATATTAAGGCATATTTGTTGTTCCTTCGACTCCTTTTAGTCGCTCAGGATGATTCTCCCAATGGCCATGGCTGTGAGTGAGCCCAACGGGCGAATCGAATCAGCTGGCTCTTGTCGATGATTTCCGAAAGTATGAATTGATTTCATCTGAAAACTTTGCTATTCAAAACTTGGTGGACGCAAAGTATTATTAGAGGCTCTTTCATCAAACTCGTTTAGCATGCTCTCAAGTGATGGATCATCTTCAAACGCCCATCTAACAAAGCTGGATACAGCTTTGGGATCTTCTTGGAATCGTTTCAAAAGATTTTTTGTCTCCTCTTCTGAATTTCCTAACCATGACTCTCCCATGTATCTTGCGCTTTGATTTCCCCTCTCTGTAGCATCTTCAATATAACCGAGCGTGAACCAAGCTGTATTGTGCAACATCGGTGTGTTGTCAATAAGTTCGCGGTTGATTTTCTCTTTAGGATCGTATTCAGGTAGAGTAGTAATACCTCCTGGAAGTGAGTTATGATCTAGGCTTAAGGATAACTCCGCCATTAGACTTTCTGCTTGTTCTTGCGTAGCGCCTAATGCAAGAAATACTCCGATTCCTCCATGATATCCTGCAAATTTATCCTCAAGATACTTCGGTGCAATAATTGCAAAACCCCGCATTCTAATTTCTGAATAATCGTACTTATCCCGTTCCATGAAAAGAATTATAACAGTGTTAAAGCAAAGAGTGTTTGCTGGGACGCTTGGATTCGAACCAAAATACACAGCTCCAAAGGCTGCGGTCCTACCATTAGACGACATCCCAATAAATTATCATTCAGACCAAACTCAATTATACCTAAATAAGTGCTTAGCTTCAACAAAAACTCTTCTACAGCTTTTTGGGGAATATTACCGAAAGCAGAAGTGAAAATGAAAACGCGCTCATAATTACTGCAAAAGAAAATAATGAAGACAGGTGAATATCAACAATATCCAAAAGCATTTTTATGCCTATAAATACGAGAACAAAAGAAAGACCTTTTTGTAAATGATGGAATTTGTGAATAATAGACTCAAGCAAAAAGAAAAGCGCCCGAAGACCCATGATGGCAAATATATTTGAGGTAAAAACAATAAAAGGGCTCTTGCTAATAGCAAAAGCTGCCGGTATTGAATCTATAGCAAAAATAACGTCAGTTGCCTCAACAAGAATAATTATGAGTACTAAATCAGTAAGCAAAATTTTTCCATTCTTTTTTAGAAAAAATTTGCCCTCATGATAATCGGAGCTCAAAGGTAAGAATCTTCTCGCAAGTCTCACGATTTTGCTTTTATTAAAGTCGACGTGCTCTTCCTTCTTATCATTAAAGAGTTTTACTCCCGTGTATACCAGAATTGCTCCAAAAATATAGAGTATCCAGTGAAAGTTATCAACTATATAAGAGCCAAGGATTATAAAAACACCCCGAAATACAATTGCTCCCATTATTCCCCAAAAAAGCACTTTATGATGAAATTTTTCTTCAATTTTGAAAAAATTGAAAATAAGCATAATGACAAAAAGGTTATCAACCGATAACATTTTTTCAGTAACATAAGCGCTCATAAATTCAACAGCAGGACCCCGTCCCAAGTAGAGAAAAATAAGAAACGCAAAACCAAAAGCAAGACCAATCCAAAAAAGTGATTGAATGAGTGCCGATTTAGGAGATACTTTGTGAGCTTTACGGTTAAAATACCCAAGATCTGCTACTAAAAAGGCAACAACAGTTATTCCGAAGATCAAAAAAAGGTTTGCCTGAACATCCATAACAAAAAATTATAGCAAAGAAATACTTGCTTACCAAGCAGCGCCTTTTACTTTCTTCAGGATTTCTTTTAAGATAATATAATGATAGATACGCTACCAGACCAAGAAAAAATCTCCGCTACACTTTTGTACACAAAAAAGCTCGCAGTCATTATTTCTGAGCTTAATACCGACACGGAAAAAGGCCTGACAAAGCAAGAGGCAACAGCAAGACTCGTTGAGTACGGTCGCAACAAGCTCCCTGAACCCAAAAAAATTTCACCTCTAGAAATATTTGTGAAGCAATTCGCAAATTTCATGATAGGAATACTATTGGGAGCCGTAGCCTTGTCCATTTTTCTCAAAGACTACAAAGACGCGATACTGATCGGTATTGTTGTGCTTCTTAATGCTTTTATAGGTTTTTTTCAAGAGTATAAAGCTGAAAAAACTTTGGCGTCTTTGAAAGATATGTCCAGACCAACAGCCAAGGTAAAAAGGGACGGTAAGATTGTTGAAGTGATAACTTCACTCTTGGTCCCTGGGGATATTGTGGTTCTTGAGGAGGGTGATATAATCCCTGCAGACCTGAGACTTGTTGAGACTGTTGGTCTTGAAATTAACGAAGCACTTCTTACGGGAGAGTCGGTGCCATCCTCCAAAGACGCAACGGACGAGATCGAAAATAAAGTTTCAATAGGAGATCAATTGAATATGGCATTCATGGGAACAACTATTGCAGCGGGTAATGGGATAGGTGTTGTTGTTGCAACCGGAGCATCAACGCAAATGGGTAAAATTGCCCAGACTTTGGCAATTCCCTACGAAAAACCCACTCCGCTTCAAAAAAACTTAAGCACGCTTGGAAAATATCTTATTGCAGCGGCAATTCTTGTTAGTGTTGTTATATTTTTGCTTGGCTATTTTCAAGGAAGGGAAACCCACGAACTTTTATTTACGGTAATTAGTCTTGCGGTTGCCGTTATTCCCGAAGGGCTTATTGCCGTTGTAACAGTAACCATGGCAATAGGTGTTCAGAGAATGGCAAAGAGAAATGCAATTGTCCGAAGTCTGCCAGCTGTTGAAACGTTGGGAGCAGTGAACGTAATCTGCAGCGATAAAACCGGCACATTGACAGAAGGCAAGATGGTAGCAACCGATCTATGGGTAGGCGAGAAGCTTTATACGGTTTCAGGAACCGGAGTTGTCCCCGAAGGAGCGATATATATGGATGACAAACCCGTTGATGAAGTGCACGACGGATTGAAAAAAGCTCTAATTACTATGTCGCTTTGCAACGACGCAGTTTTGCAGAAAGATAAAAATGGATCTTGGGAAGGGGTAGGGGATCCCACGGAAATTGCTCTTCAAGTTCTTGCTCACAAACTTGATATTAAAAAAGAATTACTTGAAAAGGAGTGGAAATTTATAGAGGGTTTGCCTTTTGATAGCGACAGAAAAAGGATGAGCATGCTGTACCACCATGAATCACATGGTGTCCAGGTTCTTACAAAGGGCGCTCCGGAGCAGGTATTTGAAGTTTGCACAGAAATCATGGAGGAAGGAAAACTCAGAGATTTTACAGATCAAGAAAAAAGGAGGTTTGAAAAAATCAATAGCGATATGGCTGGAAGAGGTTTGAGAATTTTGGCTTTGGCATCAAGACGCTTGGCTTCTCAGCCAAAGGATGTTGAGCCCGATACAATCGAAAAGGATATGACTCTACTTGGGATGGTAGGTGTGCTTGACCCCGCACGACCCGAAGCTAGAGAAGCCGTTGCTCAGTGCAAAAGGGCAGGAATTACAGTCATGATGGTAACAGGGGACCAGGCTCCGACAGCGATCAATGTTGCAACTAGCTTGGGTATATATAATTTAGGCGTAGATAAAGTTTTGACAGGGGAGGAAATGGACGAAATGACAGAAGAGCAGCTAATGAGACTCTCACCATTTCCCAAAATCTTTGCCAGAGTAAGTCCGGAAAATAAATTGATGCTTATTAATGCTTTACGGAAAATGAAATATGTCGTTGCTATGACAGGAGATGGCGTCAACGATGCTGCAGCAATAAAACACGCAAATGTGGGGGTTGCTATGGGTAGGGAGGGCACAGATGTTACTAAGCAAGCAGCCGATATTATCTTGGCAGATGATAACTTCGCAACAATTGTTGCTGCTGTCGAAGAAGGAAGGCGTATATTTACAAATCTGCTTAAATTTATAAGGTATCTTCTTTCCTGTAATTTCAGCAACGTTTTTGCGATTCTTCTAGCAACTGCTACCGGAATTCCGCTTCCTTTCACTCCTGTGCAGATTTTGTGGCTAAATCTTGTGACGGATACACCTCCTGCTTTGGCTCTTGGATTTGATAATGCCGAAAAAGATACAATGACAAATCCACCCCGCAATTCAAAAAATGGCTTTTTTAGAAAAGTGGACGTAATTTTTATTTTGTATCACGGCATTGCGATGGCTTCAATTATGTTATTTGTCTTTTTAGTTGAAGTGTATATTTTTAGGGGAACACTCGAAAAAGCAAGAACTATGGCTTTTGCTATGCTTGTCATGGTGCAGCTCACTCAGGCATTTAACGCTAAATCTACAGGGAGCACTCTTTTTAGAAGGGACTTGTTAAACAATAAAAGCCTTCTTATTGCCGTTGCTTTTTCTTTTGGGTTGCTTTTAATTGGGATGTATTTTCCTATCCTTAACGGAATTTTTCAACAGGTTGCACTTAACCTATTTGACTGGCTATGGCTTATTATTGGAGTAGGAATATTTATAACTCTGGCTGAATTATTCAAATTTGGAAGAAGAAAAATTATGAAGTAATAGTGAGTAAAGATGTGTTCAGGAATTTTCTATATTGGGCATCCACCTATTCTCTTGAGTAAATCCCTGTAAGCTCTGCCGTATCAATGATGTGACCTTCCATTGCTTCCTCCACCTCTTCTCTTGTGACGTCTTCTGTAACGTCTAGAGTCGTATCTAGAGCATAAAGTTTAAAGTTGTAGCGATGGGTTCCGGAGGATGGACAAGGCCCACCATAGCCCTTATTCCCAAAATCTGTAACTGTTTCGACAGCGGATTTGGGGATAGAATCTTCACCAATTCCAGTGGAGTGAGGATCTATATTAAAAACAAGCCAATGCACCCATGTTTTGCCCGGAGAATCCGGATCGTCAACTATTAAAGTCAGGCTGTGAGAGTCCTCGGGTACGTTTCCAAAAACAAGTGGAGGATTGATATCCTCACCATCACAAGTATAAACAGCTGGAATTTTTTCATTTTCTCCAAATGCAGGAGATGTTAGTGTCATTTGTTTCATATTTTAAAAGATACTCGTTGTAAAAGGATAAGACAAAGGAAAAATAAAAACAAGTCCCCTACCTCTCAATAGACACACCTCGAATATTTTGGTAGAATAATGAACGATAAAGTGATTACTTATTGAACTTAAGTACAATCCATTTGGGCTTGTGGTGAAATTGGTATACACGCAGCCTTGAGGTGGCTGTGCCGCAAGGTGTGGAGGTTCGAGTCCTCTCAAGCCCACAAGAGAAATGAATTAAGAGTACCAGGGCGATTAGCTCAGCTGGTAGAGCGCTTCGTTTACACCGAAGATGTCAGGGGTTCGAGCCCTCTATCGCCCACAAAAACATATGACCAATTTGGGTCGGCTGGTTTTCAGCCGCCGATTAAACGAGTGAGAGAGATGCTCAACACCCAAAGAAATTATGCCAAGATTGCCAAGTTGGTCAAGGCGCGTGTCTGAAGAACACGTTATCCGGGTTCGATTCCTGGTCTTGGCACAAAAAAATACATTGCACAATTTAGCGAAAGTGTAAAGGTAAGAAGTTTTGCGACGATAGTTTTACTATCCGCGGCGGTAGTTCAGTGGTAGAACGCTTCCTTGCCAAGGAAGAGGTCGCCAGTTCAAGTCTGGTTCGCCGCTCACAACAAGGCGTATTTAATAAATTCTAAGTACGCCCATTCCTCATTAATATTCAACCAAAATCAGGGAATTTCAATACAAGTGCCCGAGAGAGGACTCGAACCTCCAC
>JAUSNA010000044.1 GCA_030645455.1 Candidatus Levyibacteriota bacterium
CTCTTGCCTTTTCGGTATCAAATCTTGGTCCCAAAACATTCCAGAGAGTTTTGAATGGTTTTGCAACCTTGGAAAAAGCATGGAATGGTACAAAGGAAGAATATCAAAAATTAGGAATAGAAAAACTTACATACAAAAAATTTGATGAATTTAGAAAGAGTTTTGATATTGAAAAATATGTTTTAGGATTGGAAAAATCAAAGGTTTCATTCGTTTCAATTCTAGACAAACAATATCCCGATAGTTTGAAAAAATTAGATAATCCACCGATAGGACTTTTTTGTAAGGGGAATATTGACTTACTACGTCATTCTGAATTTATTTCAGAATCTCAAAAGATCCCGGATCGAGTCCGGGATGACATAAATTTAAAAATTGCTGTTGTTGGAACGAGAAAAGTAACGCAGTATGGTAAAAATGTGACAGAAGCATTGGTTGTAGAACTAGTACAAAATGGTATATGTATTGTTTCGGGTTTGGCTTTAGGTGTTGATGGAGTTGCCCACAGAACTGCGGTTTTAAATAAAGGTTTGACAATTGCAGTTCTGGCATGCGGAGTAGATTGTTGTTTGCCCTCCGAGAATTATAGTTTGTATTCTAATATTCTTGAGAATGATGGAATGATAATGAGCGAATATCCACTATCGCAGCCACCAAATAAGGGGACATTTTTGGCACGCAATAGAATTATCGCGGCTTTATCAGATGGGGTTTTGGTAACAGAAGCGGCAGAGGACAGCGGGTCACTGGTAACGGCCGACTGGGGTTTGAAATTAGGAAAAAAAGTTTTTGCGGTTCCTGGACCCATCACATCCAGGATGTCGGATGGAAGTTTGAAATTGTTAAAAAGTGGGGCAACACTCGTAAGTACTGCTAATGATATCTTGCGAGAATTTTCAATTTCCAATTCTCAATTTTCAAATAAATCTAAAATTGAAAAATTAAAATTGTCAAAAGAAGAAAGAAAAATAGTTAGGCTTTTGGAAAATGAGCAGTTAACAATTGATGAAATTGCAAAAAAAACAAAACTTCCTGTTTCAAAACTCTTTATATGTTTATCAAATTTAGAATTGAAAGCAATAATAAAAAATAATCAAGGAGAATTTGCTTTATTAGCTCTTTAGATAGCAACATTAGGAATCGCTTTTACGATACCTGTTTTCTCTTGTAGAACGACAGGAATTAGCCACAATTTTCCTTCTTTTATCCTTCCTAGGAGATTAGCGTTTTCCATAATTGCTTGTCTGTGGGCTCTTAATTTTGCGCGTGTATTTCTACCTGATGACGAAGTACTCTTTTCAGGTTCGGACTCGGAAATGAAAGCAACATATGGAGATCTCATTTTGCCAATTTTTTCAGCAAGACTAACTTTTGTTTCAAGGTGAGAGACTGAGTCACCGTAATCTGCGACATTTGCTCCAAATGATTGTATCCGTGGGTCAAACTGTCCAACGCGAAGGCCGTTAGTTGAAGAAGCAATGTATTGTTCGTTATGCGCTGACAGTGGGTGTTCACCTCCGTGATATAGCCCAGTTGTGATTTGTGTGGCCATAGTTCTTGCTACAGCGAAGCTAAATGCTTGTTTTTGATTATCGGTAAATCCTTCCATGTTGTTTTCAATAAATCTTCCTACATGTTGTCTGAAGACTCTGCTTTGGCGCATAAGAACTTTCTCAATGTTATACATCATATATTCACGAGCAATAAGTGTTGCTGGATCTGTAAAGTCTCGTCTAAATGTGCCTATTTGTCCTATTTTTTGAATGGTTATCAGGTCATCTGACCGCAATAGTGTTTTTGTAAGTTCAGTTGTATTCAATCCTCCATCTCTTCCGTCGAAGGTAAGGCCAGCTGTTCTTGTATCGTAGGTAGCAGTTAGGCCAACTCTTTCTAGGTGACTGAATCCTTTATTTTTGGCAGATCTGTTGAAAGTGGCTCCTACAGCAAAACCAGTATTAGAAAGCATTTCCCTGAGGACATCCTTATACGTAGAATCATCAGGCAATATTCCTTGTGCGATCATTAGTTCCAAGGCAACACATGATATTTCGTCCGGTTTTGCAGAGTCTTCGTGACTGGCACTTATTTGAAGTATTTCAGCATTTTCCTTGAGTGGCCTATCAATAATTGATTCTATAATTCTAGGATTGGTAAGTTCTAGTTCTCCATCTAAAGGTGAATTTAGGGTTGGTACAAGTCCGGCCTTTGTTTCAGAAATATCAAAAACAGGACTTCCAATAATAACGGGTACCAATCTTCCATCGATACAGATAAAAAGTCCTATAGAGCATTGTTTTCTCAGCTCTATTTTTTGTCTTTGTGCTATAGATTGAAATTCAGGTGAGGAAACAAAATGAGCGGCAATATCACTTGACTTAAGAAATTCTGCCGCATTTCGCTCAACTATTTCTACAATTGTATGCGATTCGATGTGAGATTCATTCTGTGGAACAAGACGTGTGTGGTGAGCAGATAAATACGACTGTAGGTCAGGCCGGTAGGGCTGCATTCTGTTTTGTTCAATCTTAGCAAAGCCTCCACTAAAATGGAGATCTGCTGGTGCCATTTCATGATTATTCACAAGGTCAAATTATAATCCCATAAGACTATCTTTACAAGTATTAGAATACCTTTTTCGTTAGAGTTTGGATGAAAAATATTCAGGATTCGGGTATAGTAAATTACTATCTATCAAACCCGGAGTAGGATAGGTTAAAACTTTTGTTGATTAACGGAAAATCAGGCACAATGTTACCCACAACTGCATGCGGGACCGCAGACCAGTTGGGGATGGATGCATCCCTAACTCCGACTCGGGCTATTTCCCCTTTATTATCGGTTGTTATAAAGTAAACAATATCTCCTCTCCATCCCTCCGTAATCCCAACTGCATAAGCGTTTTTTTGCAATTTGTTCGTACTCTTGCTGTTAATAGCTCCTTGGGGTAATTTATTCAGTGCTTTAGTAATGATATCAATGGAAGTATAAACTTCGCTTATTCTTACATAGAAACGCGCATGTACATCACCTGCTGTTTGGTGAGAAATTTTTACTTCGAGATTCTCATATGATGCATAAGGGTAGTCAATACGGGCGTCATTCATAAGGCCAATTGCTCTTGCGGCAACGCCAACGACACCGTGGTCAATAGCAACTTGTTTACCAAGCGTTCCTGTCCCCTTCAGGCGGTTTTGTACGGACTCGCTATCGTCGATTACTTCGATTACAGCCTCAAAATCCTTCCTTATCTTTCGTAATTTTTCTTCAAGACGTACCTTTTTTTCATTCGGTATGTCTTTTGTAACGCCTCCAATTGTATTTACTCCTCTCAAAAATCTGCTTCCCGTGAGCATCTCGCACAACTGCATGACTTCTTCTTTGAGTCGCGGTCCGTTGCTGCCTCCAAAACTAAAAGCGGTATCATTAATAATAAAACCGATATCATTAAGATGGTTGGCAAGTCTTTCGAGTTCCGAATAAATAACTCTGAGATATTTTGCACGCGATGGAACAGGTGTGTTGCCTAAAGTTTCGATAGCCTGACAATAGGCAAGCGAATGCGTAAAAGATGTGTCTCCCGATATTCTTTCTGAAAGTTTTAGTTTGTCATTAAATGATAACACTTCAAAAAGCTTTTCACTTCCTTTGTGAGTGTATCCAAGCATCGGTTCTAGGGATACGATTTCTTCTCCTGCTACGCTAAAGCGAAAATGACCGGGTTCGATTATGCCCGCATGCACCGGTCCTACAGGTATTTCATAAATACCTTCACCTTTAACAATTTGAAATTCATAAGGTGGATTTTTGGCTTCTCGTGGCCTCTTGTTATAGGCAAAGTCCTTTCGTAGCGGGAATATATCCGACGGCCAATTTTCATGAAGAAGAACAGGATGAAATAGGGGATGACCAATTGGCTTTAGACCAAAAAAAGTATATATTTCAAGTTCATAGAATGATGCTTGATGAATAAATGGTGTAATGGATGGAAATTCATAAGTCTTTTCAATTCTTATATATGGTGCAAGAAAAACATTTTCTCCGGGTATCCCAAATATATAGAAAATTTTAAAGCATCCATTTTCGGATCTTTCATCAGTCGCGTTTATTGTTTTAAGTTGTAAGTTCTGATTATTAGACAATTCTAAACACTGTGACAAAATGGCGTTTTTCTCTACCTGGAATAGTATAAGATTGGCGCTTTTTTCAGTTCTTATTTTTTTATTTAAATACTTGTTAATTATATTTTGGTCAGTCATAGGTTTTTTGTAAACAATTCAGCGCTGGTTGTTATGAGTTGCATTAGTTGGGTAGGAATAAAAATACTAAAGACAATAAGTATTATTGCAAGAAATACAATCGGTATGAGTGTCCAACTTTTACTTTCCCCTGCCCTGACGGATGTAGGAGGAGTTCCAAATATCATGCTAAAGCTATGTATAAAAAATCCGGTGAGCACTATAGCAAGAGAAATAATAGCTATTAAACTTATTATGAAATTGCTTTTAAAACCTGCAAGTAAAATATAAAATTCACTGAAGAATGTACCAAAAGGTGGCATTCCAACAACAGCCAAAAGGCCAATAATGAATAGAATAGTTGCTCGAGGCATTACAGTCAGCATTCCTGTCACATCAGAAATTTTTGAAGAACTGTATTTTAGGGCAATATTGCTTGAGACTAAAAACAGCAAGGACTTTGCAAATGCATGGTAAATCATATGTAGTATCGCGCCAATAACTCCAATTCCTCCAAATCCAAACCCTAACATAATAATACCTGCATGCTCTATGCTGGAGTAGGCAAGTAACCTTTTGTAATTATGCTGTGTGTAGATTATAAGCGCTGAAAGAGCAATCGACAGTATGCCAAAGAATATAAAAAGGTTTTGCGAGAAGGTATAAGAAACCACACTATCGATGATTATTTTAAACCTAAGTATTGCAAAAAAAGCAACATTTAGTAGAGCACCGGAAAGTAAAGCAACAACAGGTAGCGGGGCTTTGTTGTAGGCATCAGGCTTCCATGTGTGCATTGGAATAAGACCCATTTTTGTTCCAAACCCAATCAGAATAAAAATGAAAGCAAACTTACTGATGAGAGGATTCATGGCATTTGCTGAGGCGGTAAGCGAGTCCCAGCTCGCCCAACCGGTTAATAATGAGCCTTGTGACAGGAATAGAATAATACCTAAAAGTCCCAAGAGAAGCCCTATGGAGTTGATAATAAGATACTTCCATGCCGCTTCTACATCGGCTTTTCTATTAAAAAAGCTTATGAGAAATACAGTCGAAAGAGTTGTTGCTTCAATCGCAATCCACATAACTATCGGATTTGTGGTTGTTATGGCCACGTACATACAAAACAAGAATAAATTCAAGAGAATATAACACTCCTTTATCCTTTTAAAGTCGATCATCTTCTTCGCTTGTTCTCCACGCAAATAGCCGACAGAATGCAACATCGCAACCGTACCTACTATGGTTGTTACCAAAAGAATGAGTGCTTCAAAAGAACTTACTGAGAAAGCGTTATTCAGGGTATATGCACCTTCATTGATAACAGAAACAATAATGGAAATAGCTGCAATAAGTTGAATACCAACAGACGAAATGGCAATATTTTCAAGTAACGTTTTTTGTTTTTTTACCAAATACGATAGTGAAACGGCAACTATTGGACTTATTAATAGTAAAAGTAATAACATATTATTTTTTCAACTCCCTTAACTGGGTTACATCGATTGACCCAAAATGTTTTATAAGCATTCTTACAAAAATGGTAGAAATAATTATCCAGAAAAAAACATCAAATATCATACCAATTTCAAGGGCTGCGGCTTGTTTTAAATGCAGGAAAAATCCAAAAGCAAAAATACAATTTTCCAAAGATAGAATGCCGATGATTTGAGATATCGCCCCTTTTCTATTGATTGTCAAGAAAAAGGACATAAGCATACTTCCGATAAGAAATATTCTAAGTATTGGTGTAGTAGTAAAAAATTCTGAGAATACATAAGATTGTGCAAATACACACAGTAGTATCAGACTTCCAAGAGTCATTGGAACATTCAAATATGTTGATGCAGAGACACTTGCCTTGTGTTGCTTGAGTATACGCAGTAGCACTTGGGGTACTATTATGACTTTGATAACAAACATTACAAGAGTTACGATACCTATCTCCAAAGACATTTCGCTATACGTTTCAAGACTCAAAAGAGAAACAAGCATAAGAGATTGGATCAAATAGGTATGGACGAGTGTAGTATTTTTCTTAGCCACATTCATGCTAACAATAGATAGAAATGTAACCAGCGCAATAATAAATTCTATTTGAAATAAGATATCCATATTAAATATTCATAATTAGTAACGAAATAACGCAAAAAATAAATCCGGTGAACAAAAGGTCCGGAAGTCTGAATAATCTGAGTTTTGCAACACTTGATTCAACAATAGCTATTCCAACTATGAGAATTAATGCTTTTACAATTACAGTGCCCAATGCGAATAATAATGCTGACGGTGCGGTGCTTGTTGTCAGTCCCCATGGAAAGAAAAGATTTACTCCCAGAATTATAAAAAATATGAATTTGTTGGCATTTGCCCATTCGATGAGTGCAAGTCTCTTTCCTGAGTACTCTAGAATCATAGCTTCATGAATCATGGTTAATTCTAAATGTGTGGCAGGGTTGTCGAACGGAATTCTTCCCGTCTCCGCCATCAGTGCAATGAAATAACCCATAAATGCTATTCCGATCGGCAAAAAATCAATCAATGAAAGAGTCGATGCGGATGTTGCCATAAGAATTAAGTTTGATGAATGAGCGATGATAGCTGATGGAAGTAGCGAAAAAAGTAAAACACCTTCCGTAAGAGCGGCTAAAGTCATTTCCCGGCTGGAACCAAAACCTCCAAAAGCACTTCCAACGTCAAGTCCGCTCAAAGCCAAAAAGAAGGTCATTGCGGCAAGTGTGTAAATTATTACCAAGAAATCTCCAAAAAATGATAACGACTCCACGCTTCCAACTAATGGAATTCCCAATGGTAGAATTAGGCTCAATCCAAAGAGGATGAATGGTGTCAAGTAAAATATCCATGATGCATCGCGGGCAATCACTTCGTCTTTGTGAAACAACTTCCATAAATCGTAATAAGGTTGAAAGATAGAGGCTCCGCGTCGGTTTTGCATAGACGCTTTTACTTTTCTGACAACACCAACACACAAAGGTGAGAGTAGGGGAATCAGAATAACTTTTAAGACAATAATAATAAATGTAGTCATATTAAATCCTTGCAAATATCAACAAACCAATTAGTGTGATAAAAATATACAGCAGGTAAAGATTGATATTTCCCGATTGTATCTTTCTTACATGGATTGAAATATTTTTTAGAAAGCTGTGAACCGGATAATAAATATATGACTCGTAAATATTAATAATACTCAACGTAACCGTTTTTGATTTAGAAAAATAACGTATATTAGAATCGACGTATTCGACATAATGTTGCTTAGAGGGTTGAAAGATTCCTTTGAATATTAAAATCAGTGATCGGGAGAATCCTGTAGCGGTAATTTCCATTCTTGGAGTAAGCACATTGTATCCGCAATCCCAAACTGTTTTGATAACCGTTTTTTGCTTGCTGCTCAGTGCTTGTGTTAGTCCATAGGCAAGAGCAATTCCACCTGCCATTGCAATAAAAACAATTAGCATGTTCAATTCTATAGATGAAACTTGATCTACGTGAAGGGTAAAATTTGACGCATCAAATGAAGATATAGACTTACCAAAAGCACCAAGACTCCTGACAACCATTTGTATATGATCCAAAAAGTATGACGAAAACACTCCAAAAATTAAGCATAAAATTGCAAGAAATCCCATGCTTATTGTTAATAGGTGTGATGACTCCTTTGCTTTCTCACTTTCAATACTTCTGCTTCTTGCTAAAAATGTAATTCCGAATGCTTTTACAAAGCATGCGGCAGCAAGCCCTCCGGTAAAGGCAAGACAACCTGCAGCAAATATAAATACGCTTTTAATCGCAAGTTCTTGATTTAACATTCCCTTAAAAAGACTTTGAAAAGTAAGCCATTCACTGACAAACCCATTAAAAGGTGGGAGTCCCGAAATAGCCACGGCTCCGACTAAAAAGAATAGTGTTGTAAATGGCATTAATTTGATTAGACCCCCATATTTTTCAATATTTCGTGTATGGGTTTGGGATATTACGGATCCTGCACCTAAAAAGAGAAGTGACTTAAAGATTGCGTGATTGAGAGTATGAAAAAGACCAGCCGATATCGCAATGATCGCAAGGGATGGTTGGTGTAAGGCTGTAAAAATAATTCCGCTACCAAGTCCTAAAAGTATGATCCCGATATTTTCTATACTATGATATGCAAGAAGTCTTTTTAAGTCGTGTTCTGAAAGTGCATACAAAACTCCCAGTATCGATGAAATTGCTCCAATTATTAATATGATATATCCGAGCCACAGTGGGGAATTTGGAAGAATATCAACAAACATTTTAAACATCATAAAAATTCCCATTTTGATCATGACCCCTGACATTAGGGCAGAGACTTGGGAAGGAGCAGCGCTATGTGCTCTTGGTAGCCAGATATGGAAAGGTATAATTCCTGCTTTTGTTCCAAATCCCACAATCATGCAAAGTAAAATTATTGTTTTGATTGCATATGGAATTGTTCCACTATTTCTTTTAATAACTTCAAAGTCGAATGAGCCGGTTGTTTGGTAGAGCAGTAAAAAACTCAAAAGTATAAATGCGGTTGCAGCATGAGTCATGACAAAATAGATAAATCCGGATTTAATGATTTGCGTTTTCTGATTTTCAAAAATCACCAGGAAAAGTGAGCTAAGAGACATTAACTCCCATACAAAAAGAAAATATATTCCATTGTGAGCCGTTACAACAAGAAAAAGACTTAGAAGGAATAGGTTGTAGAAAAAACCAAATACCCCTAAATTATATTTTTTAGAATATTGCCT
>JAUSNA010000048.1 GCA_030645455.1 Candidatus Levyibacteriota bacterium
TTACTAAATATTCTTCCTTGCAAACGATGACTTGACTGCTAATTTCATAGCTGCAAGCCGTAATGCCTCTTTTGCAGTTACTTCATCAACTCCACCCATCTCAAACATTACTTGCCCAAGTCTTACTACCGCTACCCAATGATCAACATCCCCTTTTCCTCCACCCATTCTAGTTTCTGGCGGTTTTTTTGTAATTGGCATTGCCGGAAAAATTCTGATCCAGACTCTGCCACCTCTTTTAATGAAATGGACAATTGCACGTCTTGCTGCCTCAATTTGCCGGCTTGAAACGTGACCGGATTCATCCGCTCTAAGCCCGAATTCACCAAAAGAAACTTTGGTGCCTTTGACAGCCGGACCCGGAAGGCTTCTAGGCTTAAATAATTTTCTATATTTTGTTTTTCTAGGTTGTAACATATATTTTTAATTTATTTCTTATTTATCCAAACTTTTACTCCGATGTATCCGCTTTTTGTGAGTGATGGTACACTTGCAAAATCAATATTTTCCCGGATTGTTGAAAGAGATACCTTGCCAACTTGAGACCGCTCACGTCGTCCGATTTCTGCCCCATTAATTCTTCCCGAAAGAACGATCCTTGCACCCTTTGCACCGCTTTGCATTACTCTGTCCAATGATTGCTTAACAATTCTCTTAAAAGGCATTCTTCTGGCCAATTGCTCTGCAATATTGGTTGCAACCAAATAGGCTGACAGGTTTGGCTCTTTGATGGGCTCAACCCTTAATTCAACTTTTTGTGAACTTTTTGCTTGAGCTGTTTCATCAACATTTAAAAGCTTTACTATTTCCCTCTTTAGCTCTTCGAGACCCGACCCTCCGCGTCCAATAACAATTCCGGGACGCATAACATAAATAATAATTTTAATTGAGCTTGCAGATCTTTCGATGATCACATCTCCAACTCCTGCCGGCCTCAACCTTTTCATAAGCGCCTCTCTAATCCTAATATCCTTAAGAACAGCTTTTGCATACATATTTTTAGGGTAATATCCCACGCTTTTAAAATCGTGATGAATCCCGAGTCTTAGTGCTATTGGATTAACTTTTTGTCCCATATTAAACTTTTTTAGCTGCTCCTTTCTTCGGTTTTGCAATTGCAACTTCCTTATTTTTTGTTTCAATTACTGCCGGCTTTGTATCTAAATTAACTTTTGGCATTTCTCTTACAATATTATCCTGCAAAACAACGTTAATGTGACTCGTTCTTTTTACATATGGACGGGTTCTTCCACGTCCTGCAAAATGGTACCTCTTGTATCGAAGTCCTTCAGTTACATTTATTGTTTTGATTTTAAGATCATCTTTTTTAGCATTATTATTGTTAACTGCATTTGCAATTGCACTTTCCAGCGCTTTCTTCAAAGATACAGCACCTCTTTTACGCGATACCATTAAAGTTGTTAGCGCTTTTGCAATATTTAGATCCCTTATTTGATCAGCAACCAATCTCACCTTTCTAGGTGAAACTTTTACATTTTTTGCAATTGCATTATATTCCATAATTTATTCCTTATGTCTTACTGATATCTCTAGCAACAACTCTTCCATGACCCTTAAAGTGACGGGTAAGGGAAAATTCACCAAGTCTGTGACCCACCATACCTTCAACGATTTTTACATTTATAAAATGCTTTCCATTATGAACACCAAATGTATGTCC
This sequence comes from Candidatus Levyibacteriota bacterium, assembly GCA_030645455.1. Taxonomy (GTDB): domain Bacteria; phylum Patescibacteriota; class Microgenomatia; order Levybacterales; family GWA1-39-11; genus JAUSNA01. The sequence goes on from JAUSNA010000048.1 coordinate 1,682, forward strand.
TACAAATTCCGGTGGAATCTGACAATCCCTAGCCCATGTTTTGATGGCATCTCTATTTGATCCTTCTTTTTGAAGCATTACTTTTTTAAGTAATCGTTCGTTTATTAATGGTCCTTTTTTAAGTGATCTACTCATATTTTTTTAAACTTTTCTTCTCTTAACTATCATCTTGTTACTAAATTTTTTCTTATCGCGCGTCTTTCCAACTGCTCTTCGCCCCGTATAGGTCTTTGGGTATTTCATTCCAATTCCGCTTCGTCCTTCTCCTCCACCATGTGGGTGGGATTTTGGATCCTGAGCAACACCTCTCACAGTAGGTCTAATTCCCATGTGTCGCTTCGTGCCTGCTTTTCGGAGAATTCTATCCTTCCACTCAACCTTAGACAACTGGCCAATTGTAGCATAATTATCATTCAAAATCCGTCTTATTTCACCTGATGGGAGTTTTACTTGTACGTATTTCTCTTCTTTTGCAACAATCATAGCTTGATCTCCTGCGCTTCTTGCTATTTGACCTCCACGTCCCTTTGTCAATTCAACGTTATGAACAGGGGTTCCAATTGGAATATTTTTAATTTTCATTGTGTTCCCGTTTTTTATATCGGCTACATCAGCGGATATAACTTTGTCACCAAGATTTACATTTAATGGACGAAGGATATATCTTTTTTCGCCGTCATTGTATTGCACCATTAAAAGATCGACCGATCTATTTGGATCGTATTCTATGCCTACGATAATCCCTACCATATCAAACTTATTTCTTTTAAAATCGACTACTCTATAAAATCTTTTTTGGCGTCCTCCCTGATGACGCACGACAACACTTCCTGAGTTGTCCCGTCCTGAATTCTTTTTTAAGATAATTTTAAGCTTTCCCATATTTTATTTACTCTCCTTTTCCTTTACTTCCTTTTTTTCTTTCTTTTCCTTTTTTTTCTCTTCTTTTTTATCGAGTCCCAAATGCTCGTCAAAAATATCAATTGATTGCCCTTTTGCAAGCGTTACAATAGCTTTCTTGTCTGAAAATTCCTTAATCTTACGTCCAACTTTAGTATTTTTTGTAGTCGTTCCCTTGGTTATGTTGGTTGCAATTTTTGTTATTTTTACAGCAAATACCTCTTCTATAGCTCTTTTAATTTCCGTTTTATTTGCTTTTTTTTCAACTAAAAAAGTGTATTTTCCTAAAGCCGCATCTCTTAAGGATTTCTCAGAAATTACCGGCTTTATTATAATGTGTTGTGTTTGCATATTATTTTGTTAATCTTT
>JAUSNA010000049.1 GCA_030645455.1 Candidatus Levyibacteriota bacterium
AGCTTTTACCCGAACATGAAATTTATATGCACCTTTATCAAAAACAACAGATGTTATTTTTGCAGTTTTTGCCTTTTGTGCTATAAGCTTACCAACAGCTACTGCCTGCTCCATTTTCTTTGTTTCTTTTATCTCTTTAGATGATGCGGCAACCAGTGTCGTGGCTTTCGAATCATCAATAATTTGAGCATAAATATTGACATTTGATCGAAAAACAGTAAGTCGCGGACGGTTGGCAGTTGCCAATAACTTTCGTCTTATTCTAACTGTTCTTCTTTTTCTTTGTATATTTTTGATTTCTATTTTTTTCATATCGATTTTATGCTGCTTTTGCAGTTTTTCCTGCTTTTCTCCTTACTTTTTCACCTTCATATTTAATTCCTTTTGCTTTATATGGATCAGGTGGGCGGACTTTTCTTATTTTACTTGCGATATCTCCTACAATTTGCTTGTCAATTCCGCTAATTGTAATAATATTTTCCTCTACCTTAAAAGCAATATTTTCAGGTGCTGATACTTTAACAGGATGGGAAAATCCCAAATTTAAAACCAAATCGCGTCCATCAACCCGTGCTCTATAACCTACTCCGGATAGTTCGAGCCTCCGATCAAACCCTTTTGATACACCTGTAACCATATTTGCAATAAGTGATCGAGTCAAACCGTAAAATTTTTCAAGATAACGGGCTTCATGCTCTTTTTTTACAATGACCTTATCATCAACAATTTCTATATCAATACCCATTGGCACACTCCATGAAAGTGTTCCTTTTGTTCCATTGACGGTAACATTTTTACCGTCTTTTAGAACAGTTACTCCTGCTTCAATTTGTATTGGTTGTTTTCCGATATTTGACATATAAATTAAGAAACTCTTGCGAGCAACTCTCCTCCAATTCCTAATTTTGTAGCTTTTCTATTTGACATAATACCTTGATTGGTTGAAACGATAGCCAAATCATATTTCGTTGCAGAAGTTCTTGCTTTGACTTTATTTACATATGTATGAACAGATGGCTTAGAAATAATCTTGACATCTGTTAATGCAGCTTCGTTCTTTCGATACAGAAGCGTTACCTTTACGATTTGTCTCCCCTCAACTTTCTCCTCTTTAATATCTTTTATGTATCCTTCATCCTTTAATACTTTTCCAATCGAAAGCACTATCTTAGAATAAGGAAAACTCAACTCATTTTTATTTGCCATATAGGCATTTTTTATTTGTATTAAAAAGCTTGCAACTGGATATGTCATATATTAATTACTACCAAGACGCTTTTTTTACGCCCGGAAACTCTCCTTTCAATGCTCTTTCTCTAAAACAAATTCTGCAGATTCCGAAAAGTCTCATAAAACCTCTTGTTCTTCCGCATAATGCACAGAGATTAACTTCCCGTGTTTTAAATTTCTGTTTTTTTCCTAGTTTTACAATTGTTGATTTTTTTGACATATTATTCGCTTTGCTCAAATTTACAATTCAGAATGCAAAATTCAAAATTATATTTTATATTCATATTAATTTTTAACTTCTAACTTTTCAGTTTTAACTTTAATAAATGGCATCCCGATTGACTCCAAAAGCATCTTTGCTTTTGCATTATCATTTGCATTGGTAACAATCGTTACCTGCAAAGATCGCAATGTGTCAACTTTTCCGGAATCAATTTCGGGAAAAACAAGCTGTTCGTTAAAACCAACCGTTATATTACCTCTTCCGTCGAACGCTTTCAAGTCTATACCATTGAAATCCTTAACCCTAGGAAAAACGATTTTAACAAGTTTTTCCAAAAAATCATACATTCTCTGCCCTCTAAGTGTTACCGAGAGTCCAATTTTATCCCCTTCTCTGAGCTTGAAAGTTGCAATTGAGGTCCGGGCTTTTGCAATTCTTGGCTTCTGACCCGTAATTTGCACCAAATCTTCAATTGCCCGATCTATATTTTTTCGGTCTTTTAAAAACTCACGAGAACTCATGTTAACAACTATTTTTGTTACTTTTGGCACGGCCATTATAGACTTAACCTTAAGTTTTTCCTTAAGTTCTTTTGTTATTTTTTCCTCAAAATTTTTCTTAAATTCCATATTTATTAATTTTTAATTTAAAATTTTAAATTTATAATTGTTGATTATCCCTGTCTCTGCTTATGTCTAGGATTTTCGCAAATCACAAGTAAGCGCCCTTTTCTTTTAATTACCTTACAATTTAGACAACGTTTTTTTACTGATGCTTGTACTTTCATAATATTAAATTTTTTCCCCGGACAATTTCCCTATCCGCTCCTTAGTTCCTTTTACTATTTTGTATCCGGCTCTTGTTGGTTTTTTCTTTTTTGGATCAATTAAAGAAACTTTGCTAACGTGCAAAGGTTTTGTAATAATTACAATTTCGGACTTTTGTCCCTGCTGACGTCCTTTAATATGTCTTTTGTATTGATTCACATTTTCAACAAGAACCATGCTTTTTGAAGGAAGTACTTTCATTACCTCTCCCTTTTTTCCTTTGTCCTTGCCAATCATGACCTGAACAGTATCTCCTTTTTTAATTTTTAGTGTATTCATATTTTTTAAACTACGTTTTTTGCAAGCGATGCTATTTTTGCAAACCCTGCGTCCTTTACTTCCCGGGCTACCGGACCGAATATGCGGGTTCCCATTGGGTCTTTTGTTTTTTCATCAATTACTACTCCTGCATTCTCTCCAAACCTGATATAGGTTCCGTCTGCTCTTTTGTGCTCCTTTTTTGCCCGTACCAAAACAACCTTTACCATATCTCCTTTTTTAAATTGGCCATGAGGAAGTACTTTTTTAACAATACATTTCAAGGTTTCTCCCAAATAACCAAAGCTTCTCTTGGACCCACCATAAATGTGGATTACTTGAAGCTGTTTTGCGCCGCTATTATCGGCAACGACCAACATTGTTCTATGTTGTACCATTTAACGTGCCTCCTCCTTCTTAATAACTTTAAAGTTTTTATCTTTACTTATCGGCCTAGTCTGTTCTATTATCACAATGTCTCCCTCTTTAACTTCCATATTATTTGTGTCCGCTTTAATCTTTTTTGTAACTTTTATAAGCTTTCTATACAATTTATGAGCAACTTTTCTCTCAATTGCGACAACAACGGTATTTTGCATCTTTGTCGATACAACGGTTCCTTTTAATGTCTTATTCTTCTTTGCCATGACTTTCTTATTTGTTAGTAATACCTCTTTCTTTACTTCCTTTTTGGTTACTTTAGGTTCCACTTTTTTTGTAACCGTTTTGCTAATTGTTTTTTTTATTATTTTTGTTTGTGCCATATATTATTAAGCTGTAATTTTTGCTTCCTCTTTTTTCTCGTTAAGGTATGTGAGTACCCGTGCTATATCTTTCTTTTTTCTATATAAAGCATTTGTATTCGTTATTTTTCCAGTTTTCATTTCAATTTTCATTTTTGCAACCTCAGCTCTCAGATCCCTCAGATCTTTTATAAGTTCGTCGGTTGTT
>JAUSNA010000056.1 GCA_030645455.1 Candidatus Levyibacteriota bacterium
CTTTGTTATTAATTCTGTTGCAGTAAATTTTGCGGTCGTTGCCTTGAAAGCCTCCTGAATTGCAGGGTCAATGATGCGCTCTTTATACATGGTTCCGATATTTTGATACACGACAACGGCCCTGTCGGCCCGAAGATGATAATTAAGCGCTATGGTCGATTTTACTTCCTGCAAGTCTTTTGACGCGGCTCTTGCGTCGACTTGCTCTTTTTGGGTGCGGGTTTCCATAAGGGCAAGCCCTTCAACCAACGGAATTTTCAGGTTAAAACCGGGGTTAAGAACTCTATTCACTGCCCCAAACCGGGTTACAACTCCAACGCTTCCGGCACCGATAATTGCTAGCGAGGAAAAGAACAAAACCAGAAGAAGAATTCCTGCAATACCAATCCCTACAAGCTTTATTACATTTGGCTGAGAATTCATATTGAGGGAATAATACCACTTTTGTTACCCGATTGCTATTAATATATCAAAGAGGTACAATCCGTATCCAATGAAGCTGCTTTTCACACTTGTATTGGTTTTTCTTTTTCTCCAGCCGCAAGATATTTATGCCCGGAAAAATGACAAAAAATTTCCGGAATTTTACCGTGACGTAACAGCAATAGTAACGATAACTGCGACTCCTACGTCTATGCCTACCCCAACCCGAATACCCATCCCTACTCCTACCCCGACTTCGACCCCAACACCAACATTTACTCCCACGCCAACACCCATCGCTTATGACCTGACGGGATATGAAACCGACGAAGACTTGAGCGGAAATGTTAATAAATCATTTACATTTCTTGACAGAATGGTTGCGGTCATTCTTGAGATAATGTTCCCCCAATTCGGATTTTTCAGATTTTTAGTCTAGATACATCGGCTCCCCCCTGTTAAAATAGTGAAGTGAAATATAAGGCCTTGATGCTTGATGTAGACGGCACAATTATTCCCTATCAATATACGGCTCTTCCGTCTCAAGAAATTGCGGATGCGATACATTTGGCGCGCAATAAAGGAGTTACGGTTTGTCTTGTAACCGGAAGGTCATACCCATCAACCAAACGCATTCTTGAGTACCTTAATATCACCAAGGGATATGTGGTTGTAGACGGTGGTGCACTTGTATACAATCTTGAAAAAAAGCGCCCCCTATACGAACGGTATATTGAAGAAAAAGATCTTGAAAAAATAATCTCCGTTTTCGACAAAGAAAATGTGCCCTTCTATGTGAAGGACAAATTTACGATTGCCAATAGGGGTGACCAATTTAAGCTCTATAGTGTAGGACAAAAACTAGATCAAGTTTCAATGATTTTCACAGATGAACTCTTCTCGCTTGACAAAACCCACAAGCTCCTAAAACGGCTCTCATTCCCAAATATTACCGTACTTCGGACCAAGCATAAGGATCCTAATAAATATGCTTTTAATATCACGCATTTGCAGGCGACTAAATTGCATGGAATTGAAGTCCTTTGCAAGGAATTAGGAATAAAACGGTCGGAGATAATTGGCGTTGGGGACGGCTATAACGATTTCCCACTGCTTATGGCAAGTGGGCTTAAGGTTGCCATGGGAAATGCTATCGAGGATCTTAAAGAAATTGCAGACTTTGTAGCACCAAGCGTTACTGACAACGGAGTTGCAACGGTAATTGAAAAATATCTTCTCAAAGACTAATCTTTATCTAACTACCTGAAAATTAGCGGAAATGTGTATATACTAAATATATGATGAGATTTTTGCTCATTATTTTTATTGTTTCTTTCCTCTTTCTTTTTCCAAAACCGGCCGCAGCCCAAATCTTTACCAATGAAAAGCTGATAACTGTTGATCTTGCCAAGCAACGGCTGTACGCATGGGAAGAAGGAAAAATAAAAAAAAGATTTAGGGTATCAACAGGCATGTATTATACCCCTACCGTTAAGGGGAGTTTTTCCATCTACAAAAAGGTTGACATGCAAGACATGAGCGGTTATTTCCCTCCCTACAAGGCGTACTACATAAAAAATGTGCCAAATGTAATGTATTTCTACCAGAGCTATGCCATTCATGGAACGCACTGGCACAACAAATTTGGGACGCGCGCCTCGCATGGCTGTGTCAACCTCTCTTTGTGGGACGCACAATGGCTTTATACTTGGGCCCCTATGGAAACAAAAGTAGAAGTTTTTTAAGGATTTATTAAATTATTTACGCACTCTGCTCTTCTTCGTATTTCTTAGCGGTGGGAAATACTTCCTGAACAAGAAAAACAACACGTTGATAATAGTTCCAATTAAAAATATCCAAATCAAAAGATCTGTGCGTGTAATTGTCGCAATAATATCTGCTATGACGCGCAAAGGTTCAGTAAAGATATACCACGAATGTGTACGCTGCACTTTTCCCAATACAACACCGGATGCAACGATGTAATTAAGCACAATGTATAGATAATCTTTATTTATTTCTCTCAATCTCATCTTTCTTAAAACTGTTGAAACCGGCTCAAGCGAATAAACGTAGGTAACAACCCCCAAAACAGCCAGGGTTACATATTGAAAAATAAGAATTATCTGCTCCCCCACTGGGCTTTGTAAAAGCTGTGCACCTACGTGTTGAAGATCTGTTATGAGATAAATAGTATTCGGAAGAAATAAAAGCCAAAAGAAAAATACAATAAGGTGCAACGACCTTGACATCTTTTGACGAAGAAGAACAACAAGCACAACGGGCACAAAAGCAAGAATCGTGTTAGCGGCCATCCATGAAAAATTATCGACGAAAAAAGGCATTGCTCTATTATACTAAAATCTCTTTATCTGGGAAACTTAAAACCAAATCAAATTATTAGAATCAGTAACAAAACTACCAGTTAGTACGCAAATGGTCCATTGCATATTGGAGTGATCCATAGACTTTTTTCCCGGGATTGAAAATATTTTCGGGATCAAATATTTTCTTTGTCTCTTCAAACAATCTTACCATGCTTTCTCCATACATAACTTTAAGGTATGGCGTGCGGATGAGACCGTCATTATGCTCCCCCGTAATAGACCCTTTATATTTTGCAATAATTGCGTACACCTGATCTGATATCTCGGGAATAGCAACTCTTACTTTAGGATCTTTTATATCAACCAGCGGGATGATATGAAAATTTCCGTCTCCCACATGTCCTGCAACCGTATACATAAATTCCGGATGCTTTTTAAGAACGTCGGTTACCTGCGTTATCACCTCTGAAGTATCGTGAGGATTTATCACAAAATCATCGATAAATGGGGCTGTATGCTTGTTTCTTATCTTCTTGCGCAACAGATTAAAACTCTCACGTCTGACTAACCAATATTTCAATTCCTGTCCTTCAACGGCTGTCTGGGTCTGGGGATGAAGGGGTTTTAGTTTTTCCTGAAGTGTTGCAACTTTTTGCTTAACTTCGTCCAAATTGTCTCCAGTAAAATCTACTTGAAGGACCAATTTCGGCAAACTTTTTCCCATGAAAAGAGAAAGAAATGCCGGCAAAAAGGCAATACCCGCCTGGATCATGCCAAGGGGCCCAAGTTGTTTTGCAAATTCCGGAAAATACTTAAGAGCAAGCTTTAGCGTATTGTCGTCGTACGATTCAAAACTTTCAGGATTAAGTCTTAATACTTCATCAATTATTTGTCCCAGATGTGACGTATCGTGCAGAAATATTATCAACATATCGCGATGCTTATGAACAGGCACAAGCTCCAGGTCCCCCTCAAGCATCATGCCTAAAGTTCCTTGCGCCCCTACCCATAATTTAGTCAAATCAAATATCTTTTTTTCACGATCGTATACGTTCCACAAAAGGTATCCAGCAGAATTTTTACTAACCGTAGGCTTTGCTTTCATTATCTCGTCGTAATTATTATTTATTAAATCAAACATTCTTCGATATAAATCTCCTTCAAAATCCTGTTGTGATTTTTTCTTATTTAATTCCTCCTCATTTAATGGCTTCAACTCGTATGTTTTTCCGTCACCCAATACAACTTTCAGCCTTCTCACGAAATTTTCGGTTTTTCCGTATTGCAAAGATTTTTCCCCACCCGAATTGTTGTTAAGAATTCCCCCCATCGCACATAACCCCCTGGAAGCAGGATATGAAGCAAAAATTAGATCTTTTTGTAGTGTTAGAGCTTCAAGATCACGGTAAAATACACCCGGCTGAGTTGTTACAATATTCCCGTTGATAATGGGTTGCGTATTAAAATATTTTCCAAATGCAACAACTATTCCCTCACCAATCGACCCCCCACCCATATCGGTCCCCGCAGAACGACCGGTCAATGACAACTTGGGATTTTCTTTTTTATTTGTATTAACAAAATTAACTAAGCTCTGAACATCCTTTTCGTGCTTTGGAAAAACTACAACTTGAGGCTTTACCTCGAAGAGTGACGCGTCATGACTATATTCCAGTAATGTTGCCTCATCATTCACAACATCCCCTTCAATTACTTTTTTTAACTCCGAAATTAAATTTGTGTCCATCAATAAAATAAAAAACGTCTTTATTTATGATGCAGGAATTATTATGCGTAGTCAAGTGTAAAGCATGTGATCATAATCACTTGACAACGAATGATACGTAATGCTAACTTTAATCAACACTTAATTATGGCAAAAAATCTGTCCAACGAAATTCCAGAGCCTCCATTGTCACGGTTCCTTTTCTCCGATACCCGCATGTCATGGCTATGGCTAGTGCTAAGAATCTACGTAGGATATGCATGGCTTACGGCAGGCTGGGGAAAGGTTACCAATCCCGCGTGGTTTGGACCGGAGGCAGGCAAAGCTATCACCGGATTTTTGATGGGATCTTTAGAAAAAACTTCAGGCGCACACCCCGATGTAGCCGGTTGGTATGCTGAATTTATAAAAAATGTTGCTATCCCTAACGCTCCCGTATTCTCCCACATGGTAGCCCTTGGGGAGCTTTTCGTCGGAATCGGATTGATTTTGGGACTATTCACAGGCATTGCCGCATTCTTTGGTGCTTTTATGAATATGAACTTTCTATTCGCAGGCGCCGTCAGCACCAATCCTATCCTTTTTGTAATTCAGCTATTTCTTATCCTTGCATGGAGAACAGCAGGCTGGGTTGGACTTGATAGATATCTCTTACCTTATCTTGGTACCCCCTGGCAAAAAGGGAAATTATTCAAAAAATAATTTTCTTAATTCTAAGCCATTGCAGCTATTGCTGCCCCTTCAAGACATGCGTTATTTCCCATAGATTTTGTGTAAAGTAACTGCAAAGACTTGTCGATATCCCGTGATAAATACTGCTCAAGTCTATTTGTATAGCCGGGAACGTTAAATACTCCGCCGTGAAAAACTACGGATACTTCTGAAGGATTTTCGAATAACCCATGCATAATACCTAAAGCCTTCACCACATGAGAAACCATTCGTGCTGAATTGTCATAAAGATTTAGCGCTAAATCATCCCCCTTGCGGGCAAGATCCGAAATAGCATGTCCTGCCTTCTTAAGTCCTGTAACCTTTTCGTACGTTGCTTCAATTCCTGCTTTTCCCGACGCTACTTTTTCGATACAAGGCTTGTCATTGCCAAAAACCCCACACGCTTGTTCGATGCCAAAAATATTCATGTCATCTGTAATTGCCACATGACCGGGCTCGAGCGCATAAATTTGGTTATCTTTAAGAATTGCTGCCCCAAAACCACTCCCGGCAATAATGTACAAAACGTTCTTAACCTGTGGAAAATGTAATAATGATTCAACTGCTCCTGCTTTCAGCCCGGACACTGCATCATTATCTGCAGTAGGATGATCAAAGAGCTTTGCAAAGTCACTTTGATAGATCAATTCAAACTCATCTGCAAATAACTGCAAATTTGGGCCTGAGTGAAGAACCGTTCCTTCAATGGGGCCGGCTATTGAAAGCCCAACTGGCACTGATTTTTTAAGTGCTTGGTTAGCAACCTCTTCAAGAAATGCCACATAACCCTTGCCTCCATTGCTTTTACTCATCATTATTTCCCCAACTGCACTCATTCTTCCATTTGCAGCTTTAAAAACTTGCGCAACAATTTTATCTCCTCCCATATCCACTGCGTACGCCATTTTTTCCTCAGAATCTCTCAATATTTCCTCAGCTTGCTTAAGATTAAATTCTCCTACTATTTTTTGATGCACATTCTCGGAGTTTATCCAGCTCAACTGCTCTTCCGAAATGCTTAATAGGGGACGGTTTGCAAGGTATTCGTTTTCGTCACTCTCCGAGATATTCCTTCTCTCAATTTCGTTAAGGGCAACCACGAAAAGCGATTCCGACCATCCGAGAGGCGTATTGTCATTATAATCGGGTGAATTTGAAAAATAGAGCTCCGGAATTCCATCAGGCGTATCAACTGCTATTAGGTCTTTTATATAAGAAAATGCCTTATCCTTTTCTCCTCTTTTTTCATAAATTATGGCAAGCCATGCAAGTCCGAATGTCCATTCCGCTTCCTCACTATGAAAGTCTGTATTTTTATTGTAATAAGCATCCCCCTTGTAACGGATTACTCCCCTTTCCCTCAAAAGGTGGTACTCGACATTCTCAAGAATAGTATCTGCCTGTTCTTTTGTTGCTACATTATAAGGCCATATAAGAGAAAGCAGGGATAAATCCACAAATTTTCTATCGGATTCCCGAGGCAACAATGCATTCAAAGCCTCCTCACCTCTTTTGATAAGTTCAAGTGAAACATCTACTTGAGGTAGTCTACTAATAGACCGTAAACCCGCTACGCACGCACCTACGGATGATGCATGCAACTCTTCATCCTCCTCCCACATGCCGCTGTCCCGATCCTGCCAGTATTCTATCGCTTCAAGATATTTGACGAGTTTATTCACAACTCTGATATGAGCTTCGTCTTTAAGAATCGAGCGGTTTTGATTGGCTTCAAGTTCTCCTATCCGAAAAAGTATGCATCCGACAGCGTCATTCTGCTTATTCCCCCATGATTCCCAGAATTCTTCAAATGTCTCGGGATGAAACCGGGCATGGATATACTGGAATGACTCTGTTGGCTTATTTTCAATTGCCCAATCGAGCTTTGATTCATGCTTAATTAAAATTTGCAGAATTGCCTCGTAAGTCGCTTCTACCGTATCCCAATCTCCTATTACTTCAAATGCGATCGTTTCATAAAAATTATCCCGCAGCCATGATTTTTCATAACCGGTCCCAACTGTTTTATCTGCAGCTGCAAAAAGTCCTGTATCATATTGCAATCCCTTTAGAATCTCGAGATGCTTGTCGATCAATTGTTGATATGTAAGTCTTGCCATAAAATTAAAAATAATTACATTACTACCTGGAACCAATAGCTACATTCCAAATGCACTTCCTATCCCTCCAACCAAAGCTCCGATAGAAATAGCGACCCCGCAGGAAATAAGAATAACATTTTGGAGTTTGGAATTTACATACTTACCCATAAGATCACGGTCATTTACAAATTTATATAAGAAAAAGATAATGACCGGTAAAAATATTCCATTGAGAAAATCTGCATACAAAGTGATATCAAACAAAGACATTCCCGGAATGCTTACTGCAACAACCCCCAAAAGCACTTGAAAGATAAAAAACCCATAAAAAAGTCTACTTTTTGAAAAACTTACGTCCAAACTTCCCTCATATCCGAAAAATTCGGAGAATGCATATGCCGTAGCCAATGGCACAATAGCCGCTCCGATAAATCCGGCAACAAGAAGCCCCGCACCAAACAAAACGCTTGCCAAGTCCCCGGCAAAAGGCTTGATAGCCAAAGCGGCATCGGCAGCCCCCGTAATCTGCACTTTATTTGCAAATACGGTTGCGGCAACCGCAACCATCATGAAAAGTGAAAAAAGATTTGTTAAAAACGATCCGACATAAATTTCAAAACGGTTGTATTTTAATTTATCAACGGTCAATTTCTTGTCCTTCACATAGCTGTTGATAAAAAACTGTCCCCATGCAGTAACAGTTGTGCCCAGAACGGCAATCGAAGTGTAAAGAAACTCGAAGCTTATTTTTGAAGGCGGGATAACAACAGATTTTCCTACCTGTTCCCAATCGGGTTTTGCAAGAACCGCGCTTATAAAGTAAGCAAAGTAAAAAACAATCAAAAATAAGAAAAACTTTTCAACCTTTGCGTAGGAAGCTCTTGTTATAAATAGAAAAAGAGATCCGATAACAACAGGCAAGAAAATCCATAAATTGAGGTTAAAAAGCGCCAATCCATCTTTCAATCCGCCTATATTTTGAATAATTACACCAAAATTAACAAAGAAAAGTAAGCTAAAAATAAGAACCGAAATCCTGATCCCAAAGTGCTCGCGGATAAGATCCCCAAGTCCCTTCCCGGTCACAACAGCTATCCTGCTTCCAATTTCTTGAGTGATCAAAAGTACAATAGTAATTGGAATGATTGTAAAAAGAATCGGATATCCGAATTTTGATGCCGCAACCGAATAGGTTGCCACTCCTCCCGCGTCATTGTCTGCAAAGGCAGTTATTATCCCGGGGCCCACGACAGCCATAATTATTAATATTTTAATTTTTAAATGTCTTAAATATTTTTTCATCAAAGTTTTTCCTCAATCTCCTCCATCATGTCATCAAATGTCACAACTCCTATCATTCTTTTGCTATCTACAATGACAGGGAGTGCGTAAAGCCTGTATTTTAGCATGCGTTTTAGGGCGATTGTCTTGGGAGTTGTTAAATGTACCACAATAACATCCTGCTCCATAAATTTAAAAACGGGCTCATCACCCTCGTGAAGCAAAAGATTTGATAAGGGAAATACACCAACCAGTAAATTTTCGTTGTTCATGACATATATATAAGAAGCGAATGGGTGCTCGGGAAGCTTCTCTCTAACGATCGAAAGTGCTTCAGATGCGGTTATTTCGGAATTTATACTAATAAACTCGGAATTGATAAGCTTTCCAACTGAGGTCCTAGAATACTTTATGAGGTCCTTTAATTCATTTCTTTTGCGGGCTCCAAGACTGTCAAGAATTTCAATCCTTTTCTCGCGTGGCAATGTTAAAAGTATATCAACTGCCTCATCCGGCTCCAATGCCTCAATAAGTTTTGATGCTTGTTCCGGCTGGAATCTTTTAAATAACGCAGTCTGATAATTAACATTAAGATCTTCAATAACATTTGCCGCATACTCTTCATCCAGACCCGAAATTATCTTGTTCATGTTGCGGATATTTGTTTTTTCGAGGTAATCGGCCAAGTCTTCAGGTCTCATCCTCTCCAAATCCGCAACGCCTTTTTTAAGCTGTACTGTGCCGCGCGCCAACTCCAACGGCTCAATATCCCCCCAGGAAAGAAAATTGGGCCGTGAATACAAATTGAGTAATTTATACAGCGGAATTGTCGGCTTTTCCAACTTAAACCACCGTAAAATTGCCCGGAACCCAACGTCAACTCCTGCGATATAATACTCAGCCCCCTCCTCCTTATCCTGAATTGCTATATCATTGACCCTAACAACCTTCCCCCCCTTAACATCAATAATTTGTCTATTAAGAAGATTTTTGGCCAAAGAAAATTCGCGCTCTGCAATGTCCTTTTCTACAAAATCGCGGTTAACTACAATTCTCCCGTTAATTTCTTTTATGTCTTTGATAGGAATAGCAAAACTTTTTTTCTTATTTTTCCTAACATAAAGCTTTGTTATTGTGGGTATTTCCTCAGCCAAAAACAACAGATCTTTCAATTTCCCTAGGGGTTTGTTGTTGTCATTGACAACCACTCGGTTGACCAATTCGGAAAAGTAAAACATATAAAATAAAGGAGTCCTTTATCCATTGTAGGCAGCCCGAAATTGTGAAGTCAAGAAGAAGATAATTTTACTCATCAATAATTCCGGCAGCAACTAAAAGGCTTTTTAGATCTATCGAGCGGATGAACATATCATCACCACTCTTTTTCATGCCCAAGGTTCTTAGCAGAGACACAAAAGTACCTATAAATTGGGGTGATTCAATACGATATGCTGATAAGTCAGTTACAATAAAATTATAACCCTCCTCTTTGATTTTTTGAAAAACTCCGGCTAAAAATTGCTTCACATCACCAATTTGGTCATTTGTCTCTGGAACCGGTATCAATTCGGCTGTTTCTTTTTTACGCAACTGCAATTTATCACCCTCGCTATTTAAATTTATGAAATCAAGCATTTGCTGAACACCGGACTTTGTTAAATCACCTACACCATTAAGTCCTAGTCTTCTCCCCAAGGAGTTAACAGATCCGGAAAAATGCTTTCCAC
>JAUSNA010000054.1 GCA_030645455.1 Candidatus Levyibacteriota bacterium
CCATAAATCCAACGTATGGCAGAATCCCCCAATAGTTCGACAGGTAAAAGAATTTCAATGGATTTAGTAAATCCAAAGACTGAGAGTGAACCGCAAAGCCAATCCGGCTGGCCAAGAAAAATGCAAATAGACTTAAAAAAACGTTGTCATACACCTGACGCAGTGAAATGCTCTGCCGGAGCAATACAAAGTCGTGCCGGGAAACAGCATAAAGAATAAATAAAGAAAGGAAAATACAAAGTAAATATAACAAAATCATAATAATTTTTTTGCCTGTAATGCCGAAATCAGTGTCTTGTTCTTACGGTTAAAATAAAACTTAACAAAACCAAGTGACAAAAGCATAATTCCGATACCCAGCAAAACTGCCCGCACACCTAAAACATCAGCAAATACTCCGGTCATAATAATTGGAGCAAATGCAAGGATGGCTACAGCCAAATATAGTAGTCCAAAAACTTTTGAGAGTGATTTATTACCTACATGCGACTGAACAATAGTCTGCGCAGGGATAAAAATGCAGGCATTCGCAATTCCCGCTATAAAAGTAATTACAATACTTAAAGCAACCAAATTAAAGTAATTTTGAAGATCAATTGCAGCAAAGAGGAATAACACTATACTTGAAAGGAATATCCCAACACTTATTAATTTTTCATGACTGTTTTTTGTAAACCTGCTTCCAATTAGAAGAGATGAAAGAAGCATCCCAAGAGCTGCCGGAGCAAAAATCACAAGTGAAATATCTTCGGAAGGAATATGGAGTGTCTTTTGTGCGTAGTCAGGGACAACAGTTGCCAAAACTAGAATGATCACCTGTGAAAGAGCCAGAAAAAGAAGTGAACTTGCTACATTTTTTTTATCATTAAGGATTTTTAGAACATCGCGGAATTCTTTCCAAACAAGATGATAAAGGTGGAAGGCATTTGCCGTCATTGTTTTTTTTGTGCGGAGTTTTCTTACAGATGGTGCTACATCAGGCATTAACTGGACACATAAGAATGCCAAAGCAAATAACCCTGCCATAAAAAGAAAAACTCCACTACTTCCAAATATTCTCATTGCCGGACCCGCAACAACATAACCTACTAATATAGACCCAAAAAGACACACTCCAAAAATTGCATTAGCAGCAAGCAACTGTTGACGACGGACCAAATGGGGAATTAGTGGTGCTTCTGCAGGAATATAAAATTGTGTCAGAACAGCGATAATCAACATAAAAAGGTAAATAAAAGCAAGCGTATCCTTCACAAAAAAGAATAGAACCAAAACCAACGCCCTTGCAATATTTCCGAAAAGTAAAATTTTTCTTTTATTCTTAGCATCCGCGATAATCCCACCCAAAAAACTAAAGAATACTTGTGGAAGAAGAAATGTCATAACTAAAATTGAAACCGCAAAATTTGAATGAGTGAGATTGTAAGTCAAAACAATAAGCACAATGCTCAGCATGTTGGCTGCTATTTGAGAGAAAATAACGGAAAGAGAAAAAACAACAAATTGCGGACGCAAAAGTAATGGCAGTAGATTATTAGTTGGCGAAGATTTTTTATGGGACATACCAAGAATCAGGCTCTCTTAGTATAACTTCCATCCCTTGTATCCACAACAACACTATCCCCAGTATTAATAAAAAGGGGAACCCTTACCTTCATACCGTTCTCAACTGTGGCGTCTTTATAGACGTTGGATGCGCTATTTCCCTTTACTCCGGGTGCTGTGTCAGTTACCTTAAGCGTCACTTTTGGTGGAAGCAACAACGACAAGGCTTCCCCGTTATTCATCTGAACAATTGCTTCATTGCCTTCGAGTAAGAATTCATGGCCAGCCAAGTTCTTTAGCGAGACGTCTACCTGCTCGTAGCTTCTAGGGTCCATGAAATATGCGCGTTCGTCATCTTTATATAAAAATTGTAGCTGCCTACTCTCCAAATAAATATCTTTTACATTGGCACCATTTATATAACTTTTCTCAAGAATTGCACCAGTTGTTAGATTGCGTACCTTGACTTTGATGTTGGCACTTCCCCGCCCCATCTTTATGTGCTCATAAGAGATTACCTGAAGGATGTTGCCTTCCTCTTCGTATGCAATTCCTGACTTTAAATCGGTTACAGATATCATATTAATTATTATTCAAACAGCTTACAATTTTATCTTCCTTTGCCGCAAATTACAAGACGAATATACCTAAAATTACTAACGGTTTAGATATTCTGAAATTCTTTTTTTGTCTCTTCTTACCAAATCGGCATTCGATCTGATCTTCTCCAAGGTTTGCGCGACCGTCCTGTCAATCCCCTCTGCTTGGTTATTTTTGAAAAAAGTCTCAAGATCTTTTGCGTGCTCAAACGTCTTAAATTTAGCAAAGGGAGAAATAAAACGTGCAAATAAATGTCCCCCGGCAAATCTTTCGCAAATTTCCGCCCAGTTTTCTTTTACATATCCCCACGCAATATCTATTCCTAGTGGATTTGCGCAAACTAGATAAATTACCTTGAATGCATCTTGAGCCCGCACATCAATGGAAAATCCAAGAGTTAAGGTTTTTTTAAGAAGCGCTGGATTCTTAAATGAGGCAAGTGCCCGAAGAGCCCTATCCTTCTCTTCCTCGGCTTTAGAATTTTCGTATATTTCTTTAAATTTTAGGTATTCTTTTTCCCCGCCATTTTCAGCAACTAAAGAATACACAATTGATCTTAAATCCGAATCAATTTTGGAACCGTTCGAAACTCCTGTAAAAATCTTGTTAGCATGATCTATAATTTTCTTACTTCCGAAAGTGCCAAGTGCGTAAATAACAGTCGATCGAAGAAGAGTTTGCTCGTGCTCCTCACCTTTCTTTTTAGTCCATCCGACTTTATTTACAATTTCACCTAAAATTTCTCTTCCGAATTCTCTAAAAGGTTCCTCCATCGAAGTTGTGTGCAAGAGATTGAGAAATCCTAACAGATGAGTAACAATTTCTGCCCATACAATATAGCTTTCTTCATTCTTGTATGAAGTAAGAAAAGCAAATGCCTGATCTGTTGTCATTTCTCCCGATTCGACCAATGCAAATGCATCTCTTATTAAGGCAAACCTTCCCTCCTCCGTGATTCTCTTATCACCATTTTTTATCGGCACCTCAAGCTGCATTCTTAAATCCTCAGAGTATTTTATTCGCACAAAACTTGTGTCATATGCATTTGCTTTTATCCAACGGCTTTTACCATAATTTTTTAACGTAATTGATTCTTTGTCTATTAAAAAAGTCTGGTGATTTTTCTTATCATCTGAAATCATAGACATTGGCACAAGCCATTTTGTCTTTTCTTCGTTTTTTTCCAGTGGACTCGAATAAAATCGCTCTTGAGAAATTGTCAAACCATTTTTGCTTTTCTCAAATGAGATGAGGGGGTATCCGGGTTTTGACGTCCAATTTTTCATTATTTTTCCAACAGGTTTTCCCGATACTTCTTCTAAAGCCTTCCATAAATCCTGAGTTTCGGCATTGGAATATTTATGAACTCTAAGATACTTTTTAAGCCCTTTTTGGAAATTCTTTTCTCCAATATAAGCCTCAAGCATGCGAATAACCGACGCGCCTTTGGAATACGAGACAGTATCAAATATTTCACTAATTTCACCAGGGTGACGGACCGGTACCTCAATGGGGTGCGTGTTAAATAGACCGTCAAGAGACAGTGCTTTTGCCTGCTCCGTAAAAACAAATTGCGTCCACACACGCCAAGAAGGGAAAAGCTTATCAACCGCCAAATACTCCATAAATGAGGCAAACCCCTCATTGAGCCACAGGTGTGTCCACCACTTCATAGTTACTAAATTCCCAAACCACTGATGTGCTAATTCGTGGGCTATTATAAGGGCTACCCATTGCTTTGTGTGAAGAGATGAAATATCTTCATCAACCAACAATGCCGTCTCCCGATACGTTACAGCCCCCCAATTTTCCATAGCGCCATTTGCAAAATCAGGAATCGCAATAAGATCCATTGTTGGGAGCGGATATGCGATCCCAAAATAATCATGATAAAAACTCATAATTTTTGCTGCCACATCAAGCGCAAATTTCGCCTGAGGTTTCTTGCCCGGTGTTACATACACCCTTACCTTCACTCCTTCTTCGGTCACTTTTTCTATATACTCAAAATGCCCAATAATAAAGGCGAGCAAATAACTGGACATTTTCGGTGATTTCTCAAACCGCACCACTTTAAACCCTCCTGCGTGCTCTATTGTTTCCTCTTCTAATGTATTTGAAATAACAGTTCTGTCGCTTGGAACTTTAAGAGATACCTCAAAAGTCGCTTTTTGGGCTGGCTCGTCAAAACAAGGAAAAGCGCGTCTGGCATCAGTTGACTCAAATTGGGTCACACCCATGTGGTATGTTTTTCCGTTATGCGTATAACGGCTCCGGTAAAACCCGCGCATCTTGTTATTTAGAATTCCTGCAAAAGTAAGCCTAAGACTACACTTGCCCGATGGGATTTTTTGGTCAAAAGTAATAGTAACTGTTTCCTCCAGGTCGTTGTAGGAAATTTCTTGAGCTTTTTGTTCGATTTTACCAATCAACTTTGCTTCAAAGACCTCAAGTTCGGCCGAGTGAAGAGTTATGGTAAGAGTTGGCTTAGTAACTGTAAGTTTAATTGTTTCCTCTCCTTCGAATGTAAAATTCTCAAGATCCGGAGCAAGAAAAATATCGTAATGTTGGGGTGTAACATGTTGTGGAAGAAGTACTTTGCGCTGCGATGTTGATGCCATTATTATTGCCTGTGAATGCGTAACAGTATATAATATATGGAGCTTGTTTTCAAGCTAAATGAATAGTTGGGCGAGTGCTGGAATGGTATACAGGTTAGTCTCAAAAACTAATGATCATTACGGTCATGAGGGTTCGAGTCCCTCCTCGCCCACACATTCACAAACACCCTATTCGTATGAAAGAACCTACACTAAATGAACTCCGCGACAAGACATGGGAAGTAACAAATGCTATGCCAAATAATGGCGGTTGGACTATTCACAATAGACTCGCAGAACTGATGGAGGAAGTCGGAGAGTTGGCTAACGCTATTCAGACTGATGAGGGTTTTAAGTCCACAAAAAGAAAAAAGTCGGAGCTCGTCGATTCTGTTTGTGATGTCTTATTTGAAGTTTTTGCTATTGCCGCCCATTACAAAATCGATCTTAATACCGAATATCCAAAAGTATTAAAATTTATCGACGATAGAAGAAAGTCAGGAGAATTTGATCACTAGTAACACTCTTTAATAGATATTCCTCAATATTATAAATGCCTGAAGTGCAAAAAAAAACGAGGGCTCCTGTCAAATCCAGTTTTAACTAAAACTACTGAGGTGTGGACCTAGCCAGAATCGAACTGGCGTCTTAGCAATGCGAATGCTATGTTCTACCACTGAACCATAGGCCCGAATGTGAATATTTTAAACTATATATTGAGGAGTATAAACTAGGGATTACACTTTAGTCGTGTGCTCAACGTTGTAAAAGCGGATCCGGTCGCCGCGGAAAAGAAGTTCCTTTTCCCCAACCGGACCATTCCTGTGCTTTGCCACCAGCACATTTACAATTCTTTGTGAGGTAAACTCCTCATCCGGGGAGTAAAGAAACATAACAACGTCCGCATCCTGCTCTATCGCTCCCGACTCTCTCAGATCCGCAAGCTGTGGCTTTCCCCCACCACGTTGCTCAACAGCACGGGAAAGCTGGGACAACCCGAGTACCGGAATTTTTAACTCTCTTGCCATATTTTTCAAACTTTGAGAAACGTAAGACACTTCATTTACACGATTTTCGAATTTCTTACCCGGGTTAGCCAACTGCAAATAGTCAACAATTAATAGCTTCATATTATGCTCGGACTGAAGGCGGCGCGCCTTTGTTCTCATTTCAGGAATTGAAAGTCCCGGAGTGTCATCAATAAATATCGGAGCCTCTGCAAGCTGCCCCATTGCAACGGATAATTTATCATAATCATCTTCACTAAGTCTTCCTGTCTTAAGCTTCCACGCATCTATATCGCTTTGACTGACCAAAAGCCTATCAACCAACTCCTCTTTACTCATCTCGAGTGAAAAAACTCCAACCGGCTGCTTATTGTGAATTGCTACATGCTGGGCGATATTGATAGCAAATGCTGTCTTTCCTTGACCCGGACGCGCGGCAAGTATGATCAAATTAGATGCCTGAAGCCCTGACAGTAAATTGTCAATGTCGGTAAACCCTGTTTCTACACCTCTTATCCCCGCACCTGTTTTTTGCAGTTCTTCAAGTCTATCAAAGCTTTCTGAGAGAGTTTCTTTAATATGCACAAACCCCTGCTTTATATGCTCTTGTGATATCTTAAAAATCTGCTGCTCGGAATTGGAAAGAATTTCATTCGCTTCTTTTTCCTCGCTAAATGCACCCTCCGTTATCTCACCGCTGATTTGAATCAGACTCCTTCTCACATATTTTTCGCGGATAATTCCTGCATAATACTCGCTATTGGCAGCTGTAGGAACAATAGTTGTAAGCGATGAAAGGTATGCACTTCCACCTACTTTGTCGTATTTTTTTCTCTTTTTTAAAATGTCTGTTAGTGTTAAGAGGTCAATAGGTTTTCTTTCCTCATAAAGATCCATCATCGCACAATAAATTTCACGATGCTTTTCCTCATAGAAATGGTCTGAGGAAATGAGCTGACTAACTGAAATTATTGCGTCTTTATCTATAAGAATTGCGCCTAAAACGGCTTGCTCGGAATCTTCATCATGTGGAGGAATTCTAACAACTGCCATATTGTTTTATAATTAATGACTGATGATTAATGATTAATGAATAAAAATTAAATATTGAAGTTATAGATGATAAATCGCAAATCTTAAATCTCTTAATCTTTAATCGTCACACTTTGCTACTTTCTTTCTAGATACACTATATTGCCTTCAATTTCATCTCTTTTTTTCATATTGATTTTAGGCTCCTTTTTAGCCTTAAGACTCTCAGGAATATTTCCCTCATCTCCATAAACAACAACCAACTTTGAAGTAAGTGCGGAAAGCGCCGATTCCTCAACCGGACCCACCGCTTTGACAGCAACAACATCGAATTCATCTTCATCTGAGAGTTTTGCAACTGAAGTCGAACAAACAATCAGAATTCTCCCCTCACCGGTATCTATCGAGTACATTGTTTCACTCTCCGGCCTTACGCCCTTAATAAGTATTCCGCTTGCTTCAAAGTCCCCGGGTCCATAAATCACCAAATTATTTTCTGTCTGAACAATATCCTGAGTGACGTGATCATTCAGAATTACTACCTTTGCATCCTCGGACGAATCCGGGTCAATAAGGATATAACCTTTTTTGCAATTAATTTTGAGTGTACCAACGCTTGGAGATGTAAGTTCCATATTAGAATTTACATATCTTACCACTAACTCCTCTTTCTTGACAAGATGGATACAATTTACTAAGATCGTAAAGCATCTAGTAACCTCGAATTTATAGAAGGACACTTCCCTTCGGGGGTTTGTGATTATTAGGAAATTTAGGTGCAATTCTGCCCGATCACTATGAAAGAAAGACTTATTATTATTTTTGTTGCTATCATTGCCGGCCTTTTTATTACAACAGCAGGATTTTTCATATACCAATCGACAAAGGATCAGAATGATACTCCTATTGAGAAAAAAGCTTCAACTGTTACTCCCCAACCCAATCAGGATAAAGCGGGCGGAATATTCGTAAGGGTCGCCGAGCCAAATGACGAATCTCTTACAACAAAAAGGACTCTAGTAATCAAGGGTTCAACCAATCCTGAAAATCTCATTGTTGTTTCAACAAATATTGAAGACGTTCAGGCGAAACCAACCCAAGAGGGAAACTTTTCAGTGTCTATAGACATTGATGCGGGTGCCAACCCTGTCATAACAAGAGCGATTGCTCCCGACGGAAGCTGGACGCAAGACATTCGAACAATTACGTATTCAACGGAAGAGTTCTAGTAAGGTTTTAGGTTTTAAAAAACTATGAGAAAACAAAAAATAATAATTAAAAGTGGAGTTATGGGATTATTCCTTATTCTAATTGCGTTGCTAACTACAAACTATTCACTACAACCTAGCTTTGCCGCTACCCCAACACCTGCTCCTTCGCGCAACGAAGTTCCGCAAGAAGCTGCAGATCTGGAAAAAATACAACGTATCAAGAACTTAGTTGCCTCAAAAGTTGCAGAGCTCAATTTAGTTGAGAAAAGAGGAATCATTGGCACCATAAGAGAGGTAACCAATATGAAGATCGTTGTAACGGATCTAAAAGGCAACAGCAGGCAAATTGATGTTGATGAGTTGACTAAATTTAACGTCTCCAAAACCACCTCAGGAATTTCAGATCTGAAGAAGGGAACAACATATTCTTTTGTAGGTCTTTACAATAAAGAAACCCAAATACTTCTGGCAAGAAGCATTAATAGCGCAAGTTCAATCCCCGCGCATTTTGAGGGTGCAATTGTCTCTCTAGACAAAAGTCAATATCAGCTTGAAGTTGTCAACGAAAAAGGTGAAAAAAGAAAAGTAGACATTCAAAACTCCACAAAAACAAGCCTTGCGGCGGCAGAAGGTGATCTTCTAAAATCAGGGTTTTCGAAGCTTTCCGTTAATGAGAGAATTTTGGCGATAGGTTTTTGGGACAAAAAAGACAGCAACTTAATTGCCGCTATCAGAGTGATTCATTTTGAGGATGTTCCTCCATCAAAACAAATGCAATCGCATATACCGGTTGACACTATTGAGAAGGAAAAGTAGCTTTCTAAAGTTTTCTTAAAATTTTCGTTTCGGTCTTTTTACCTTCTACTTTCTTTCCGTCAAGCACTTCAAATCCCATATTTTCAATCTTATGTCGGATCTGATCTGCCAACATGTAACGTCCCTCTTTTCTCAACTTATCACGCTCATATGACAACTCTAAAACATTTTCAGGAATATCTGTCAGTTTTTGAGCGGTTTCAAATATCTTCAATCCCAAAACCTCATCCATGCGTCTTAGAGCTGCTGCTTTATTTTGATCAGGAAAATCCGATCTTAACATCTCCCATACAATTGACAAAGCTTTAGGCATATTCATGTCTTGGTTGAGAACGTGTAGGAATTCCACTTCGTATTTATCTGCATAACCCTCACCCTCAGGCAATTTACCCGCAATATCGTAAATTTTATTAAGTGCTGTCGCAGCACCATCCAATGCCTCCCAAGTAAAGTTCATTTTCGCACGATAGTGCGTCTGATACGTCAGGTATCTAAAAGCAAGTGGCGTATATCCCTTGTTAATAAGATCGCTTAAAATAAATACATTTCCCTTTGATCTGGACATTTTTTCTTCCTCGACAGACAGAAAACTCGTATGCACCCATGTTTTGACAAATTTTTCGCCTGTTAACGCTTCGCTTTGGGCAATTTCATCTTCATGGTGAGGAAAAACCAAATCTTCTCCGCCTGCATGAATATCCAAAGATACACCCAAATATTTCATTGACATAACGCTACATTCAATATGCCATCCGGGAACTCCCATCCCCCAAGGACTCTCCCAACTCATTACCCTGTCATCTGCTCTTTTCCATAATGCAAAATCCGCCGTGTCTTTCTTATCTGTTTCGACTGAAACTCTAACCGCCTCAAGCAATTGATCCATTTTGCCCAGAGTGTTTCCGGACAATTTTCCATAATCCTTAAATTTTTCAACCTTAAAATACACGTTCCCGTCAGCCTCGTACGCGTAACCCTTGTCAAGCAAAACCTTTATCACCTCTATCATTTCTTCTATGTGGTCGGACGCTTTGGGCAAAACATCAGCCTCAAGAATATTAAGCTTTCTTGCGTCTTTGACAAACTGCTCCGTATATGTTTTTGAAAGTTCTAGTGGGGTTATGCCTAATTTATTTGCCTCTTCGACTACAGGATCAATTACCTTATTAGTTTCTTTTGAAAGTCTAAAATGACCAACATCAGTTATATTCATGACGCTTGTGACCTCATATTCGTTAGCTTTAAGTATTCTTCTTAGAATATCGGTAGTAAGATACGTACGAAAGTTCCCAATATGAATATCCCTGTACACAGTTGGTCCGCAGGTATAAAGTGTTACTTTTTTGCCTGAAATGGGCGTAAATTCTTCAAGTTGTCTGCTAAATGTATTGTATAGTTGCATATTATTTATATTTTTCTATTATAGAGCTAACCCAGGCTGCAGTCTCGTCTATTAAATTTTCATCGCATTCTATAACCTCTAAAGTCTCACCCTCCAAACCTTCTCTCATGACTCTTTGAGGCTTATTGGTAACAGAGATAGCACGACCGGACAGCATCGGAAGAGGTTCCAGCCGAATTCCAAAATTGACATCGCCTTTTATTTCAAAAGCATGAGCCCGAATGCTAACACCGGAAAAGTCTTGCGCGAGTAATTCTTTCAATCCTTGCGGGATATCACCAATCTCTTGCAATCCTGCAAAAGCATCGCAATTTCTGTACGAGCCGCGCGCAGATCCCCTCACTTGTTCGTGAGGAATATCTCTTATTCCCTCCATCGAATCAAAAAGCTCCCTTGAGTAGTTGACTGTTTCTGTATTCATGAACTTAATTATACCTGATTTGAGGCAAAGTTGAAAGGAGGGCTGCGATCTGGTCCCCATCAGGAGCCGCAACGCCTTCTACAGCAGCACTTGCAGCGCCAAAATGCTCACGAGCGTGAAGATGGGCATCTCTATATGCCGAGAATTTTACCCTGTCTATAACTTCTACCATGGCACTATTATATCAAGGGAATTATTTTTTGAAAGTTCTGACTGCCAAGAAGTCTTTTACTTCGTAAGCTCTTGGACAGCCCTAAGGACTTGGTTGTCCATGTGATCAAGCATCTTGGCTGAAGCGGATGCGTCATATGCAATTGCAACGTCAGGTGTGAGCCCCTTTCCATGCACCCAGCGCTCTTTTGGCGTTAGCCACTTTGCGATTGAGATATGCACACTGGCTCCCCCGTCAACGTCTATCGCCTGCTGGACCGTTCCTTTTCCAAATGAGTTCTCACCTATTAATTTTGCACGGTTATAATCCTGAAGAGCACCCGAAACAATTTCAGAAGCCGAAGCGGAGCCCTTGTTAATAAGCACAACCAATGGAACGTCCAAAAGCACGCCAGTTCTATTTACATCCATCGACTCTGTATGATTATTCCCGTCTCTTTGCTTGACAATCGGTCCGCTTTTTACAAATTCTGAAGCTATATATACTGCGTCGTGCATATAACCGCCGGGATTATTTCTCACATCAAGCACTATTCCTTTGAAATTTTTCGCCTTCTCAATTTGTGGCATGATTTTATTAATAGCCTCCAGCCATTCATTATTCGTCTTGTCTCCAAATTGAGAAACCCTGATATAAGCAATGGTCGCACAACTTGCGCAATTTGTAGTATCAACGCAGGTATTATTTTTCGAACAATCAAATTG